>NZ_JBVHVX010000030.1:0-26857 GCF_055564615.1 Agromyces sp. NPDC029043
GGCGATCGGCTTACCTGTCTCCTCGACGATCCGGACCGCCCCATCACGAAACTCCCGGTCGTACTTCTTCCGCTTCTCTGGCATCGTGCTCCTCATTATCGATGCCTCTACGGTTCGGGGGGAACCTCAAGGCGGGTGACCCATCCGGTGGTGGTGTCGAAGAGCACAGGGTAGGCGTTGTGCGCGGCTTTGATCCCGAGCGCGATCGCGAGGTGGGTCTTACCCACTCCAGGTGGTCCGAGAAGGATCACGTTGTCGCTCTTGGCGATCCAGGTGCTGGTGGCCAGATGGGCGATAACATCGCGACGCAATCCTGGAAGGCGGTCGAAGTTGAAGTCCTCGAGTGTCTTGACCGCGGGGAAGCGAGCGCCACTGATCCGCAGCACGGTGCCGTTGGCTTCGCGTTCACTGACCTGGCGGTCAAGGATCGCTGCGAGGTACTCCTCGTGGGTCCAGTTGTCGGTGCGGGCCCGCTCGGCCAACTCGGCCCAGCAGCGGCGGATCGCTGGCATCTTCAACGCCCGCGCCGCGAACTCGATCTGCTTACCTGTGTGATTGTCGGACATGGTATTTCACCTTTCAGTGATAGTGGACGGGGTGGGTGGTTGAGCACCTGACGGGGTAGCAAAGTGCACCCCGAACAGGTCGTCGTAGTCTGGTAGCGCCCGGATCGGTACCTCGTGGCCGTCGGGGTGGGCGCGGATGCGGGCGGCGTTTCGGGCCCGGTTGGCGAGGTCTTGGCGGCGGTAGTCGCGGCGCAGTTCTTTGGCTGCCCGCACGTGCTGAGGGTCGGCGATGGTGACGTGGTTGGCCCAGCTGCGAGCGTGGTCGGCGACGGTGACCTCGCCGCACTGGATGCGCACCTGCTGCAGGTCGGCGGTGATGTCGACGAAGCGACCGATCACCGACGGGTGCACCGAATAGTCATTGCCGGCCACACGTACGTAGTAGTCGCGACCGAGTCGCACCCGGCTACTCAACCCGATATGAGGTGCGGTCGGGGGAAGCCCGGCCATCTGCTCGAGGTCCTCGGCGAGCGCATCACACGGGCGTCGATCACCGATCGCGCGCACCACTCGGGTGTTGGCATGATCGGCCAGCCACCGATCGAACTGGGCGGTGAAATCGTCCGGTGAGGCGAACTGGCGGCCCGGCAGGAACGAGGTCTCGAAGAATCGGTTGTTGCGTTCGACCATGCCCTTGTACTCGGGGTCTCGCGGTGGCGCCAGCTCCAGCCGAGTGCCCAAGGTGCCCACGAATCCTGCGGCCAGCGCGGTGGGTGTGCCCTTGGGGCCGATCGCGGCTTCGCGGTCCCACACCAGCTTGCGGGTCACCGCGCCCAGTTGCGACAGCAGCAGCCACATCCCCGTCAGGATGTCTCCGCCCTGGCGCGACGGGATCATCACCGCCGACCGGTATCGGGAGAACGCCAATGTCATCACCAATACCGGTAACATGGCGAATTGATTGTGGCCCACTGGGATTCGGTAGTCCGGGAACCACAGATCCCACTGCGAACAGCCGCCGGGCTCATAGATCACCCGATCGGCCGGATCTACCCCACGAAACTCCGGGCGAATCACCCGGACCCGGTCTTTGAGGACAGTCAACGATCTCGTCCACCCGATCCGCTCCGCGATCACCGTCGCCGGCATCGTCGGATACTCCCGCAACAACGCCCGGATCTGCGGTTCGAACGCATCGACCACCGAGCCCTTCGCCGGTCGCGAGTACTTCGGCGCGGTGTCTGAGGCCAACGCCGCCCGCACCGTGTTACGGGCCACCCCCAACCGGCGCGATCTCCTTGATCGGCACACCCTCACTGCGATGCAAACGGCGGATCTCCGCCCACTGCTCCACTGAAATCACCCTCCTAACAAGACGGGGGTCAAAATTCACCCGTCGTCAGGGGGTCAGTTTTCAGGCGCCGTCAACATACCCTTCGGGATCGATCCAACGACCGCGTCACCAGGTAGAGCGTTTTGAGTGCGGACTGCTCGTTCGGGAAGTGCCCTCGAGCGCGCACCGCACGCCGCTAGCGGGGCGTTGAGACTTTCGATAGCGTTGGTGGAGCACAACACTCGTCGAATTTCGACGTCGTTGTCAAGGAACGGGATGAACTCCTCCCACGCACTCTCCCACAGGGTCACGATCGCCGGGTACGGCGTGCCCCACTTCTCAGCGAATTCCTCCCATCGCAGCCGGGCCTCAGCGGCGGTCAGCGCGGTGTAGATCGGTCTGAGATCGGCGCTGATCTTGTCCCTATACTTGCGGGAGGCGTACTTGAAGGTGTTCCGGATCAAATGGATGATGCACGTCTGTACCGTGGCCAACGGAAACGCGGCGGACACACTGTCGGGCGACCCTTTCAAGCCGTCACAGACAAGGGAGAAGATGCCCCTGGCACCCCGGTTCTTGAGGTCGGTGAGCACCGCCCGCCGGAACGTGGCCGACTCGCTGCCGCCGTCGCCAGCCCACATGCCGAGGATGTCTTTGTGCCCATCGAGATCAACCCCGATCGCGGCGTAGATCGGCCGGCTACTCACTCACGCACCTCATCCGCGGTGGTGACATCGTGTTCTTGACCAGTCTCAACTGGCCCTGCCACCAGGGCATCCACGCCCTCGACTGTGTCGGTCATCGTCGTGATTCCTCCTGCCCCACGCCGGGGGCGATCAAACCACTTACACCGAATCAGCGACAGTCCCCCCTGCGGCGTCAGTCTGTACGCGTGAAGTTGGCGAAGAAGTCATCGATTGTTGATAGGTCGGCATACCGTCGAAAATGAGCGACGTCGACCTTGACGAAGACACCGCTAGAGGTGAAATACGTTCGATCATCGAACGATCCAACGGCCGCGATGTGCAGTAGGCGATCCGACTCGTGGTCAATCCAAGCAGAGAGGCGAATGGGAGTGTGCAGAGGGACCGGCTGACGGTATTCGACGGTCAGGGTGCGGGTCACCGCGGGGGTCCGCGCGATCCACAGGGTGAAACCCATGATGTCGTCGCAAGCGGCCGAGATCGCTCCGCCGTGCGCCAACCCGGGCGCGCCAAGGTGCCTCTCGTCGAAGGTGTGATCGGCGTACACCCGCTCGCCACTCCGGTAGACCTCAAGTTGAAGTCCGTGGGGGTTTTCGCTTCCGCAGCCCATGCACTGGGACGAGTGCGCCGGCAGTCTTGCTTCTGAGGTCATCTTCTGATCGTTGTCCTTACTAAGCCGCCACCTACTCAAACAGGGTGCGGGGGTCGATGAGGTGTGGGAGCAGGTCCCGACACGGTCTTTCTGTAAACACTATAGGTAATACTGCCAGTACCTGGTACCGTCCATAACGCGCACCAGCATTAAGCGGCGCATACCCCGTGTACGAGGGAAGGAGAGGTCCATCACCACTCGGACCGGCGCCAACCGTTTCCTGGACGGCGCCGCCACTTTCGGTAGCACCCTCGGCTTGGCTGGCCAGGCCCTGCGGTGGGTAGCGGTAGACATTGCTACGGGACGGTTTCCGTTTCGCGAAGCCGTATCGCAGACTTGGTTCGTTATTGTCGTGACGACTCTGCCCGCGATTCTGGTAGCTGTGCCATTCGGTGTCATCGTGTCGGTACAAGTGGGAAGCCTCACTCAGCAAGTTGGGGCCACGTCAATTGCTGGCGCCGCTGGGGGCCTCGGGATCATTCAACAGGGAGCGCCCATCGTTACCGCCCTTCTACTCGGGGGCGCGGCCGGATCAGCGATTGCCTCTGATTTGGGCGCTCGAACGATTCGCGAAGAAATTGCCGCCATGGAGACACTCGGACTCAACCCCACCAGGCGCGTCGTAGCACCTCGGTTCGTATCTGTGTTGATCACTGCGCCGATGCTCTGCATGCTGATCGTCTTCACCGGGCTGCTGGCGGGCTACGCCATCAGCGTCGATGTCCAAGGCATCACACCCGGCAGCTATGTTGCATCGTTCGCGTCGTTCGCATCGGTAACCGACATCGTTGTCGCTCTATGCAAATCGCTTGTGTTCGGACTTGTCGTGGTGACGATTGCTTGTCACCGCGGGCTGTCGACGAAGGGCGGCCCTAAAGGCGTCGCAACCTCGGTCAATGCCACCGTAGTGCTGGGTGTCGTCGCGTGCTTCGTGATCAATGTCTTTATCACGCAACTAACAACCATGTTCGTCCCCCAAACCATTGGATGAGAAACGCCTCGTGACCACCGTTCCCTCCCGGAGGTTCTCCGCCGCCACCCGGCCGGTCGGTGCCGTGATCGCGCCCGTTGCACAAGTACCTGAACGCTTGGGGCACGTCGCGACCTTTGTGATCGCCGCGGTCCTCGGCATCCGCCATGTCATCACCACATACCGGCGCCAAACCCTGCTCTACATACAAGAATTCGCCTGGGGTAGAGGTGCAGTCTTGGTCGGTGGTGGAACGGCCATCGTCCTCGCCATCCTCGGCATCGCCGTCGGCGCCTCAATCGGTATCCAGGGTTACGCCTCGCTGGACCTCGTAGGGATGGGTTCACTGACTGGATTCATCTCTTCCTACGCTAACACCCGAGAGCTTGCGCCAATGATCGCTGCGATCGGGTTCGCAGCACAAGCCGGCTGCCGGTTGACAGCTGAGATAGGCTCGATGCGCATTTCCGAGGAGATCGACGCTCTCGAGGCTATGGCGGTACGTCCCATTCCCTTCGTCGTCAGCACTCGCGTAGTGGCGTCGATCACGACCGTGATTCCTTTGTACATCATCGCGCTTATTCTCGGATTCGCGGCCGCTAAGCTCGTCGTCACACAGGTACACGGCCAATCCGGCGGCACTTATGATTTCTATTTCGACCAGTTCCTCAAACCTCAGGACCTTATCTTCTCGCTCATCAAAGTTCTTGTATTTGTCGTTTCCGTAGTGATTATCCATAGCTATCAGGGCTACTTCGCCACAGGCGGAGCTGAGGGGGTAGGCCGGGCGTCCGGCCGAGCGATCCGCACGAGCCTCATCGTCATCGTCGTGGAGGACATGATTCTGACACTTCTGATGTGGGGATTCGATTCCGGCGTACGGATTTCTGGGTAGGGGGGTTCAGTGGCTGTCTTTCATGATCCGTCCGGGCGCGAACCATCGCACGGGAACCTGGTCCTTCGGGGGGTCGCCCTCTTAATCCTCGGCGCGATAGCTGCCTACTTACTGATAAGTGACGCTAACGGTGACTTCAGCGATCACACGTCGTTGACCATCAACACCGACGCGATAGGCGACGGATTGAAGGGGGGATCGGAAGTGAAGTACCTTGGGTTCACCGTGGGCGAGGTCTCGAGCATCTCGGTTCGAGACCGTGGCGCGACGGTCAAAATCAACTTCACCGGTTCCGGCAACGACCTAGATCTCCGGCAGGGCATGACGGTGAATTACACTTCGGCAAACGCACTGGGACCGACGGCACTGGAAATCGTAGATCCTGGACACGGACCGCCCATCGGTTCCGGCGGGAGTGTCTACGTAAGCAGGTTGCAGTCTGAACAGACCTCGGTGTCAACACTTGTTCGCAAGATCTCCACGCTGGTCGAGGCACTGGACCAGCCCTCGTTCGAAGCGGTGGTGAGGTTCATCGTCGAGGATTCGCAGGCAATGTCTGATAGCGGAAAACTCGTATTCCAGATCGCGAAGCTCACGCGGGATGTCCAGAAACGGCCGGTCGGGGAGGACCTAGAAATTGCAGCCAATCTGTCCACCGGAGTCGCCGACTTCATGACGCCGTTCGTCCCTGGCGTCTTGAAGAACGTCGATATCGCTGACTTTTTCGCCACTCAACAGAACATCGATCGCACGAAAAGCAATCTCGGCGACACGGGAAAGGTTCTGTTCGGTGCACTCGGCGGACTGCTCGACAAGAATTACCCGGCCCTGAGTTCGCTGTTAGACGTCGGCCTTGATCTAGCGCGGCCCGTCGCCAGATCCGCCTCGGGGCTCGTTCGCACGGTGTACACGATCCCGCAGATCCTCGATGGCATCGACAAAGCCTTGCCGAAATTCGGCGACCGAGTCCAGCTCCAGCTAGCACTGGTGGTCCAGACCTCACCTGCTCTACAAAGCGCATTGAGAATGGGGGGGCCCACGGGATGACTCTGAGGTCTCTGACACCCACAATCATTAAGATCACCGCGTTCACCGCTGTCATCGGCGTCCTTACGTATGTCATCATCGCGATTCTGCAGCCGACCAACGAAGGATCCTCCAGTTCGCAGCATTCCGCGGTTTTTGCCGACGCTTCCGGACTCAAGCCCCGCGACGGGGTACGACTCGCTGGAGTGAAGGTGGGATATGTAACGGCTGTCGACCTGAAGGGATCAACAGCGATCGTCCGTTTCCAACTGGACGACGGCGTCTCGATTACCCCCGCGACGACTGCCGCCGTCCGTTACCAAAACCTGCTGGGGCAGCGGTATGTGGAGCTCATCAATGCCGGACAAGGCGCCGACCAGGAGTCGATCACACAGGTGGCACTCAACAAGACCGTCCCGTCGTTCGACGTATCGACACTATTCAACAGTTTCAAACCAGTATTCGATACATTGAATACGGCCGAGATCAATGAGCTTCAGTCGAACCTGCTACGGGTCGCCCAGGGGGACGGTCGAGGTATCGCACCAGTCATGAAGCAAGTCGCGAACATCACCGAGTACGGGAACCAGCGTTCAGAGATCATCACCAACATTGTGACGAGCCTGGGACAGGTGTCTGATCAGTTGATGGGGCGCTCCGCCGAACTGGTCGAGTTGATAGACAAATTGGGGTCAATCGTCGATGCGTTCAGCCGCGTGAGCGATCGCCTGAGGGCCTCGCTGCGGGAGGTCAACCGTTCGATGGCGAAGACTGTGCTCTCCGGTGAGCAGATCGAGTCGACCTACGACACCAGCTTCGCGGCCATTTATCAGAGATTGGTGCGGGAGCCAGGGGATACAGAAAGCTTACTGAACGGTGCCGTTCTCCTGAAGCCACTCCTGGACGCCCTGGAAACTACATCCAAAGCGACACCTTCGTCCTCGGCGGCAGGGTGCGCCCGAGGAGTGCTCGACCTACCGAGAACAGCGCAGATCGCCCTGATGGGTCAACGACTGGTGGTGTGCCAGTGACCCGCTTCTTCGATAAGCGTCCGCATCACCGCCCGCAGCGTCGGCGCGACCTCATCCTGGCGGGAGTCGTTACGATGGTCACGGTGGCCGGCCTCGTCGTGGCGGGTGCTGTGTACATCTCACCGCCCGGACAAACTAGCTACAGTGCCAAGTTAGTCAATACCGGCGGATTGGAAGCCGGCGACCAGGTACGTATCGCCGGGATCAGGAAAGGCAAGGTCGCGTCAGTCGACCTGACCGGAACGTTCATCACCGTGCGATTCCGGCTGGATGACTCGATTGCCGTTCGGTCGGACGCGACGGCGAACGTCCGTCTCATCACCCCTATTGGTGGACGTGTATTGGACCTCGACCCAGGTTCAGGCCCGTCGGCCCTCGACGGTGCAATCCCACTGGAGCAGACAAGCAGCACCTACGACATTTCCAGCACGCTTGAGACAACCACACCGGTGTTCCGTGACGTGCGTGGTGTTGATCTACGGCGCACAGCGGCGCTGCTACAGAATGCTTTCTCCGACGGAAACACCAATATCCCTGATGCCCTGCAAAACGCGAGCAGCCTGATGGACCTACTGCAACGTCAGTACGCACAACTCGACAAGACGATGACGTTGTCCGATGAGTACGTCGCCGCCCTCGCAAACCGCAAGCAGGTACTCGTGGACTTCCTCCGCCAGCTCAGCTTCCTTGCCCGCACCCTTGGACCAGACATCGCCAACGTCCAGAACGGATTCGATTATCTGCGCCGTCTTTTCAAGCTACTGACCCGACCGCTTGTCGCGTACCGCGACGGAATAGAACCATCGGTACAACAGTTCAAGACCCTTCTGAACAAGGTGTCGGCCCAGATGCCCGCCTACGCAAACGCGCTGACCCAGGTCGATCAGATCACCAGACGACTGAGCATTCTTCTCGACGCTCCAGAGGTCGGTCCAGCGAGTCCTGAACCGACTGTCCGCATCTGCATCCCGAGTGGTGATCAAAAATGCTGACAGAGCGGATGCGTCAGCATCTGATCCCGATCGCCACCATCGTCACACTCGCAGTAGTGATCGCGGCCGTAGGAATCAACTATGCGACAGCCGACGACGACACGCGGCCACTATGTGCGGAGTTTTCCGACGCATCAGGTCTGTACGAAGGCAACTCCGTCGCGATGCTCGGCAAGAAGGTGGGCAGGGTCGTAGGCATTCACGAGGAGGGCCAGAGGGGCGTGCGTGTCGACATGCGGATCGACAAGACCGTGCCGCTTCCCGCGGATGTGGGGGCCACCCTGGTGTCCACCTCGATTGTCACCGAAAGACAAATCGAGTTCACCCATCCCTATCGCGGCGGAGAGCATTACGAGTCGGCCAAGTGCATACCACTGAACAAAACCAGGACTCCACTGGGGATTAGTCAAACGCTCGACGCGATCAGCACTCTTTCCGATGAACTCGTCAAGGACGGCGGACGTGACACCGATGCGATTCTCCAGGCGCTCACGCTCGTCTCCAAGAACATGGAGGGAACCCAGGGCGATATCTCTGGCATTCTCAAGGACTCGGCCACGCTGATCAACGATCCGACCCGGCGTGATGGTCAGATACGCAGAATTGTAGCCAACCTCGCGACCTTAACCGGTGTTGCCACCGAGAACAGTGCTGAGGTGACCCAGCTGTTCGACAACTTCGTCGGCGCAATCGAGGTGATTGTTGCTTTCGGTCAAACATTCGGCGCCGCAACAGAGTACGCAGGTACCTTCGTCCCCATCCTGTCGCGATTGGCGTCCGACTTCGGTCCACCGATCTTCGCAATTGGTGATGCTGCGGTTCCACTCCTCGCGCAAGTAGGCAAGCAAGAGAACATCCTGGCGACCGTCGCCGCTCGAACGGCTGACCTCATCGTCAAGCATCCGGATGCGAAGTCGATCCTGCGGGCATTCGCCGTGTCTGTCCCACTGCAGACCCTAAGAACGGCGTGTGCCTCTCCCCCCGTCAACGGCGTCTGCAGGACGGGTAACGAAGTGGCGACGATCGCTAACTTGATCGGAGGGCAATCTCAATGATGACCTACGGCTACCTTCGCCGTGTCACGGCCGCGATCGTGACGCTGTTCGCAGCGACCATCGCCCTCGCCGCCTGCAGCATCAACGCCGACAACCCGCCGACCATCGGCGGATCATCCGCCCGAGACGGCTACGACATCGAGATCGAGTTCACGAGTGCTCTGAACTTGCCTGCCCGTGCCAAAGTCCTCTCTCGAGGGATTGACGTCGGTGCCGTCACCAGCGTCACGTACGACGGAGGCCACGCGCTGGTTGCCGCCCGAATTGATAAAGACGCCCAACTGCAGGAAGATTCGCGCGCGGAACTCCGCCAAGACACTCTCCTGGGCGAGATTTATGTGGCCATCCTTCCCCCCGCACAGCAGTCCACCCAAGCCTTGCTGCACGCGGGATCGGTAATACCTCTCTCACGCACCGAACCGGCTGCCAACGTCGAGGACGTGATGCGGGGGATGGCTAATGTACTGGGCGGGGGTGAACTCGATAAAATCCATACCGCGATATCGACACTGAACTCGACCTTTCCGAGTGACCCCGCCCAATTCGATACGCTTTACCGCACGACGTTGCGCACCGTGTCTGAGGTGTCCGCCAACACCGACAAACTCGACGTAGTCCTGCAGTCGGCCGATCGCACACTGAAAGTGATCCTGGCCGACCCGTCAGGTACTGACCGAATGTTGACCAAGGGGGGAGTGAACTTCTATGGTCTGGGCTATTCGCTAATTGACGTCGCGCTACTTATCGCCAACCTGCGCGACTTCGCAGTATCTGCCGGCCGTATCGTCGACCCTGAGTATTCCCGCATCAAGGAAACGGTAGGAGCGATCGCGCCGGTAATCGCGTCCATCGCGTACTCGGACATCTACTCCAAGGATGTTTCCGACAAGGCGACGCGTGTAATACGCGAGAAGCTCATCCCATTCGTCAGCTCGCCAGATATCAACGTTTCCGACGTGTCTATCGACGGCCAAGATCTAGCCCGACGTGATGCCGGGTCGTTCATTAACGTATTGCGAGCGATCGGAATGATGCCATGATCCGCAGCACCGTCGTATCCCTGGTTGCCCTTGTCGTCGTCTTCCTCGTCGGAGCAACATACCTGACCATCGACGTGGCACGAATAAACCCGTTCCGCTCCGACTACACGATCTCGGCCATACTCAAGAGCTCGGGCGGCCTGCTCGACACATCGCCGGTGATGCTAGAGGGGGTGCCGGCGGGCAAGGTGACATCTATTCGCGTCACAGATAATCAGCTCGCCGTCGACATGTCCATCGACTCCGGCTACAAGATCCCTCGCGGCAGTGTCATGACGATCCAGAACCTCTCGGTCGCGGGAGAGCAATACATCAACTTCATCCCACCGGATACCACCACCAGTGAGTACTTGCGTAGTGGGGACCTAGTGCCCGCCAGCGCCATCCACGTGTCCCAATCCGTTCCCCAGGTGCTCCCGAAAATGTCGGCAGTGGCCGACGCGCTCGATCCAGCATCGATTCAGACCATCAACGAAACGATCTCGGCTGCAGTCGACGGCCGGCAAAAGGACCTCGACACGATCGGAGACATGATGCACCGCCTCGTGGACTTCGTCGGTGACGACGGTGCGGTCCGTACCACCGCGGACAATGCCGAGTTCCTCCTGGGCCTCATGTCGAACGTGGGCGGTGTGCTCAGTACCGCGTCGGTCCGGACCCCGGATGCCGTCGACGGTTTGGCGAGAATCCAACGTGCGTTCATCGTTTTCACCTCTACGTCCTACGACAAATGGCCACCAATCCTGAAGCTAGTGGAAAAGCTCAGCGGTTACATCCAGATACTTCAGCCCGACATTGTCGCCATCACCCGCGCGGTCAAACCGGCGACGGCGAAAGTCGCAGACACATACGTCGACTTCGGATCGATCGGTGATCTCCTGGCGCGAACAGTCCCCGCGTCCCATCGGGGACAGGCGCAAATCCCGATCGCCGTCACACCATCACCCCGCTGACGCCCGATGTCTCCCCCCCTACCCCAGCATTTACAGAAGGCAGCAAATGACCGCACACGACAACGGATCAGAATCCGAGGACAGCGGCACCGAAAATGAGCTGACTACGGCTTCCGATAAGGCAGACCGCGGCGACGCCACTAGTGCCACAGAACCTGCGACGTCACAGGACGTTTCCGCCTCGGACGAGGCAAGCCCCCCGACGTCCGAGGCCGAGCAGCGCTGGGGATCAGCACGCCTCCAGGTGGTGGCCGTCGGTGCTCTCGTGGTAGTACTCGCGGTGCTGGCCGGGCTCTTTGCTTACCTCTACATTGACATGCGGCAAGCAAAGACGTCCCTGGAGGACGCCGCCACACAACGAGCGCAGGCAGCGCAGGCAGCATCGGACTACACCACAAAGTCGCTCACGTACAGCTACCAAAACACCGACGCATTCTTTACCGAAGTGAAAGAGAATGCCAGCGATGCGTTGGTCAAGCGATACGACGATGTCGAACCCACCCTGACCCAAATCATGAAACAGGCCAAGGTCCAAGCGGCGGGACGCGTACTGGCGACCAGCGTCACCGGCAGCGCCAGCGAGAACCGGGGGGAATACACGGTGCTGGTCTTCGCCACCCAGAAGACCCAGAATGTTCAGAACCCTCAGCCGAGCGAACTCCCCACACTGTTGAAAGTCGTCGTGCTGAAGACCGATAACGGCTGGCAGATCCAGGATTACGGACCTGCCGAATGATCCAGCGTCCGCCGCGAAAGGAGAGTTAGATGAAAAGCACCATGCAGGAGGTGCCGATGACAGTGTCATCGATACTGCGCCACGTCGCAACCAATCACACTGTTAGGCAGGTGATTACCTATTCCGTGAACGGCTCTGCCCGGTATGCGACCTACGGCGATCTTGAAGAGCGATGCGCACGTCTGGCGAATGCTCTGCGTCGGGTCGGCGTGGTCGGCGACGACCGCGTGGCAACGATGCTGTGGAACAACCAGGAGCACCTCGAAGCGTACGCTGCGGTACCCGCGATGGGCGCGGTGCTGCATACGCTGAACATCCGGTTGTCACCGGCTCAGCTGCAGTTCATCGCGAACCACGCCGAAGACAAGGTCATTATCGTGGACGGGTCGCTGGTTCCGTTGTTGGCGGCGGTCCTACCGGGCTTGGCGACGGTTCGGGTTGTGTTCGTTACCGGCGACGGCGACACCTCCCCGCTCGACGGGCACGGCGTGACCGTGATGCGATATCATGACGCGCTCGCAGCGGAATCCCCAGTGTTCTCTTGGGTCGATCCCGACGAGCGGTCGGCTGCGGGTATGTGTTATACGAGCGGCACTACAGGCGATCCCAAGGGGGTTGTCTACAGTCATCGCTCGGTGTTTCTGCACTCCATGGCAGCGTGTACCGGTAACGCTCTGGCGATCGCAGAAGCCGATCGTGTACTTCCCGTCGTGCCGATGTTTCATGCCAGCGCCTGGGGTCTGCCCTACGCGTCGCTGATGGCCGGCGCGGACTTGCTGATGCCTGATCGATACCTTCAAGCAGCGCCGCTCGCTGACATGATCCAACAACATCGCCCCACGAAGGCAGGAGCAGTACCGACAATCTGGAACGATCTTCTTCAGTACGGTATCGCGAATCCGGGTGTCGACTTGTCATCGATCGACCTTGTCGCCTGTGGTGGAGCTCCCGTCCCGCAGTCGTTGATCGAGGGGTTTGCGGACCGCTTCGGCGTACAGATTATTCAGGCGTGGGGTATGACTGAGACGTCCCCGCTTGCAGCGGTAGGTCGGCCTCCCGCCGGGATCAGCCCCGCAAAGGAAATATCTTACCGCAAGCGACAGGGACGGGCAATTTGCGGGGTGGAGATGCGCCTCATCGACGAGGGCGGCCTGCCTGTTCCCCGTGACGACAAGTCCGTCGGTGAACTCGAAGTGCGGGGTCCGTGGGTCACAGGCAGCTACTACCGACTCGAGGACACCGAGAGGTTTCGGGATGGCTGGTTGCGGACCGGCGACGTGGGACACATCAGTCCGGACGGGTATCTGACGCTGACCGACCGGTCCAAGGACGTCATCAAGTCCGGGGGCGAATGGATCTCGTCAGTGGAGCTCGAGAACTGGATCATGTCGCACCCGGATGTCGCCGAGGCCGCGGTTGTCGCGATGCCCGACCCCCGATGGCAGGAGACAGCTCTCGCTGTTGTGGTTCCGGCACCGGGTCGCGAAGTGTCGGCTGACACGCTCCACGAGTGGTGCCTAAGAAATTGCCCGGAGGAGATCCCGCACTGGTGGATCCCGAACAACTGGACGTTCATGGAGCAGATACCACGGACGAGCGTGGGCAAGTTCGACAAGAAGGTGTTGCGCGCGAAGCATGAGCAGGGCGAGCTGCCGGTTGTATCGAACTAGCGCCGCACGGGGTCGGCTTCGCGTCCGCACTGGCCGAGATAGGACACCGCCGAGGTAAGGCACAGATGTGCCCACCGAACGTCCTCAGCGTTCGGTGGGCACGTATTTATTGGAGCGATCCGTCTGCCCGATGGCCCCGGTGGGAAAGACAGAACCGTCACTGGGAATTGCGCGGCCATTCATCTCTCACTCATCGTTCGTTGGGCGCCGTTTTATCGAGCGTCGTAGAGTTTGCGAGGTGGACATCGCAGCCAGCGCTCCACATTCGCAGTCATCAGCACACAACATCGAAGGGGCCACCATCATGGCCGAGGCTATCGTGGGCGCAATCATTACCGACATCGTCGGCGAACTGGTCACCGGATCGATCGAGTCCGGATCAGACGAAGCTACCGCTTGAGCGCTTCACAGAAGAACACACCGCCCCGTGGCTTCTGCCGCGGGGCGGTCTCTTGGTGCGCGGGGGCTCGAGAGCTTGTCAAGATGTCTGTGTAAGAACGTGACTCCTGATTTTCTTGTGGTCTGTGGGGTCTAGCTGAGGTGGGGTTCGATCCGGTCGGGGTAGGCCAGTGCGAGTTGTCCGAGGGCCTGTTTCCAGTTGGTGACGACCTGTCCCTCGACCAGTCGTCCGAGGGCCTTACGGGGCTGTGACCGCCTGGTCCCGCGTTCTTTGAGGCGTTGAGCGGCTCGTTTGTCTTCGATGTCGCAGATGGCCAGCCACAAGAGTTTGCGGACCGCGATGTCGTTGGGGAAATGTCCGCGGTTCTTGATGACCTTGCGGAGCTGGTAGTTCAATGACTCGATCGAGTTGGTGGTGTAGATGACTTTGCGCAGCTCGGGCGGGAATGCCAGGAAGGGGATGAACCGATCCCAGGCTCGGTCGAAAGCCATTGCCGCACTCGGATATTTGGCGCCTAGTTCCGAGTCGCGGAAGGCTTCCCACTCGCGGCGGGCGGTCTCGGCGTCGGGGGCGGTGTAGATCGGTTTGATCGCCCGGGCCACGTCTTTGCGGTCTTTGTGGTTCACGAACCGCATCGAGTTGCGGATCAGATGCACCACACAGGTTTGCACGGTGGCCAGCGGCCAGGTCGCCTCGATTGCTTCGGGGAATCCGGTGAGCCCGTCACAGCACACGATCAGCACGTCCTTGACGCCGCGGTTGGCCAGATTCGCACACACCCCGGCCCAGAACTTGGCGCCTTCTTCGGCCTGTATCCAGATTCCCAGCACATGCTTGACGCCGGCCATGTCGACGCCAATAGCGATGTGGGCGTGCTTGTTTCGAACATGAGAACTGTCTTTGACGTTCACCACCAGGGCATCAAGGTAGATGACGGGATACAACGGCTCCAGCGGCCGGTTCTGCCATTCGTCGACCGCGTCGAGGACCTCGTCGCAGATCTTGGAGATCGTCTCGTGCGAGAGATCGGTGCCGATCGTGGCGGCCAAATGGTGTTGGATATCGCGCAACGTCATGCCGCCGGCGTACAGCGGGACCACGATCTTCCACTCCAGCCCGTACAAGACCGTCTCCGACGTCGAGTTCGCGGCCGCTGGTTGGGTCGACTGGTACAACAACAGCAGGCTGCACTCGAGTATCGGCCAGATCCCCCCGACCGAGTTCGAAACGCTCCACTACTCTGGCCTCGGCCCGAGGACCAGCCCACAATGGAGGCGGCACAAAACCTCGGGTCGTTCAGTCCCTGTGCGTGAGGCTCCGGCCCGCAACCCCCAACACATCGCCGTGGAGTCACCCATACCGTCTAGCGTTGTACGGACGCAATTCGTCTATCACGAGCGACCGTGCCGCGTCATGCCCTATGCCGATCCTTACCTGTTGACGGGATGGTCGGGAAGTTCAGGGACCGACGCTTGTCAGATCCCCATGGGTCCGTCCGCGTGTCTTTTGCGATGGTCCCAGGGCGCGCCGGAAGCGGTCGATGTCACCCGGCCACCAGCTTGCAGTGCCCAGCAGCACCGCTAGTGCCGGGACTACTAAGGTCCGCACCAGGAACGTGTCGAGCAGCAAACCGACACCGATGATGAACCCGATTTGCACCATCACATCGATGGAGCCGACCATCAGCCCGAACATGCTGGCTGCGAAGATCAACCCGGCCGAGGTGATCACCGAACCGGTGTAGGCGACGGTACGCATTACTCCGACCCGCACGCTCGCTCTCGTCTCCTCTCTCAGGCGTGAGACCAGCAGCATGTTGTAGTCAGCGCCCACCGCCACCAAGACGATGAACGACACCAGTGGAGCTGGCCAGGCGATCCCGGCACCGAGGATGTGTTGAAGTACGAGCACACCGATACCAAGAGCCGCCATATAGTTCAAGACGACGGTTGCAAGGAGATAGACCGGTGCAACGACGGCCCGCAACAACAGCATCAGGATCAGACCCACGATGAGAAGTGTGGCTATGCCAAGCAGTTTGAAATCGTACGACAACAACCGCTGGACGTCGGCATTGATCGCAGGAAAGCCCGCGACCGAAGCACGTCCGCCCTCCAGAGTGGTGTTCGGCATCGCGTTCTCGGCGACGCTAGACAGCTCGTTCGCCAGCGTCATTGCATCGGCAGAGTATGGGTCGTAGGAGGTCTGTACCGCATAGCGCACGGTTTTCCCGTCGGGCGAGATGAACTGTCGAGCGACCTGACTGAACTGCTGGTCCTTGAACGCATCCGCGGGGAGATAGAAGCCGGTTGCCGAATCAGAATCGCCGATCTCGCGGGCGGGAGCCCGAAGCTGTGCGGCGACCTGTGCTAGTCCACCGAGTAGCTGAACGTTGCTGTCCACCAAAGCCCCGACTCCGTTCGACAACTGACGTGCGCCGTCGGCGAGTGCGCCGACGCCGGACTCGAGTTGCGAGACCCTGTTCCCGAGGTCCTGTCCACCGATGGTCTGTAGTGCAGAATTCAGCGTTTGAAGAGAACGCTGCAGCTGTGCCATGTCGGTAGAGCCTGGCGCACTCACGCGGCCGAGTTGCGCGGCAAAGTTAGCCACCCTCGCGAGCGACTGATCATCCGCGAGTGCCCGGATGTCGGCCGTTTGCGCGCGCAGTGCCGAGCACTGCGCGATCTGCTGACACCACGGAGCTTCCAATGCGGACAACGCTGGCGCGACCGCGTCTGCCGCAGACTGGGCCCGACGTGCGAGTTGAGACAGCTCAGGCGCTCGCTGGGAGAACTGTCGAAGCGTTGGGGCGGCGCTCGCGAGTTGGTTCACCAACGGCCGGTACTCATCGAGTTGTGGGCCAAATGACGACACCTCGTCTAGCAACCCCGACAGCGGAGCGAGATTGGATGAGATCTGGTCTTCTAGCAGTGCCAGGCCTCCGGCGAGCTGCTCTGATCCGGTCTTCAGGACGGCCAGATCACCCTTGCGGGCCTGTACATCTCCGGTCTCCTCGGTGATCTTGGTACCGATCTGATCGTTCTGCCAAGACAATTGCGCCTGCTGCAGCTTCTCACCGGTTGGCCGCGTCACGCCAATGACCCTGGTCACGCCGGGAATCTGCGCGACGCGGGATGCCAACTGGTCGAGGTCGGCAAGGCCTTGAGCCGTGCGCATGTCGTTCTCGGACTCCACCACCAAGAATTCCGAGATAATGATGTCTTTCGGAAAGTGGCGGTTGAGCAGCGCGTAGCCTTCGTTGCTCCCTGTGTCAGTTGGCTGCCCCTCTCGATCGTCGTAGGTGATCTGGATTGTTGCGGCGACCAGGGCGAGGCCAATCAACGCGACTACACTGATCGCGAGCAGAGGGACCGGCCGCCGGATAACCATGACTCCGACTCTTCTCCAGTAATCCCGCGTCAGGTCACGGCGGGGAAGGCCGGCCCCTCTCTTGGCAGCGAAGGAGAGCACGGGGGGCAACAATGTCACCGTCGCCAAGAATGCGAATGCTATGGCGATTGCGCAGGCCGGCCCCAAAGTGTTGAACACACTGAGCTTGGCGAAGGCCATAGCCAGGAAGGCTAGGGCCACAGTGCCCGCCGATGCGAGAACCACGCGGCCGATAGTTGCATTCGCGTGGGCAATAGCGGCATCAGGAGAGTTGCCTGCTCGAATACCCTCATGATAGCGGCTGATGAGGAACACCGAATAGTCAACTCCGGCACCGAAGATGATGACGGTCATGAACATCGAGGTGAACTGGGATACCGGCATGCCCAGCTCGCCTAGTCCAGATAGAACTCCGCGACCCACGGCCAAACTCATGCCCACGACAAGCAGCGGCATCAGCGCGGTGAACACCGAACGGTAGACGACGAGGAGGATCACGGCGATCAGCAGCACGGTGGCGACAGTGATCAGGACCAGATCCGACTCGCCCACGGCGAGTTGGTCGCTAAAGGTCGCGGGTGGGCCTGTCACACGGACTCTCGTCTCAGTGTCGCGAAAGATTCTCTCCGCGGTGTCGCGTACCGCTGCGACCGCCTCCGCGGTATCGGGTCCCCCGAGTGTGCCGGTCACTCCCACGGGCAGATACCAGGCTTGCTTGTCTTTGCTGAGAGCCTGACTCGCAGTGAGGGGATCGCTCAGCAGGTCTCGGACGGCGATGACGTGCTTGTCGTCCGCCCGCAGGGTGTCGACAAGCACGTGGTATCGATCGCGGGTGTTGTCGGACAGGCCTGCACTGTTCTCCATCACAACGAATACGGTGGTCTTGGCGCCGCGCTCGTCGAAAGAGGCGCCCATACGGTCCAAGGTCTGAAAAGACGGGACTCCGGCCGGGATCGGATCCACAGATTGTTCCCGTACCACTGACTCCAGTTGAGGAAAGAGAAGGCCTAAGCCGATAGCGGCACCGAGCCAAACCAGCGTCACAATCCCTTTGCGGCGGAGGGTAAACCATGCAACCCGCTCAAGGGTCGGACTGTATTCGCCGAGTTTCTCGCCCCCTCTCGACGAGCGGGTTCGAATGGGAGACGAACTCACCATGTGCAATATCCTCTCGACCTGAAGTGGGCGACCCAATCGTTCGGATCCGTCTGGCGAACGTCCGTGCGGTGGATGATTGTCACTTGTGGTGGTGCTCGGCCATGTCTTCGACCTCCTCGAGAGTGGTGGGCAGGTGGTATGGGGGGGTGCTCTTACCTGAGATGCGGTATCGGCCCCAGAAGTCGGGATCCCCGACGACACACTCCGCCCGCCCCTCAGCGGTCGTAAATACAGCGATCGCGCGGGCGCCTTTCAGGAGCCCGTCGAGCTCATCATTCTTCTGAATCCGGCCATACCAGGTGTATAAGCCGTTCAGCGGCTGGAAATAACCTCTTATTTTCGCTTCGACATGGATCTCCGTCCCACGGCACACCAGGGTTCCTTCGCCGGAGTAGTCGAGGTCATGGTCGTCAGACATGCAGCCCTACCTTCTTCGCATTGAGCGTTGACAAATAACGCGGTTCGTGGATACTAGCAGTACCAGATACTGCGAGTAATGGGTACTGGGCGCCAGGCCCCGACTCCCAGCCTTGAACGACCGAGGAGAAGACATGACCGTGCAGGATGCCCATATCAAGCCCGACTTTTCACAGGAGGGCATGGCCCGGGTGAACGGGCGCAAGCCCGTCGACATGGAACGATCTGCAGGTCGTCTGTTGCGGTCTTCCGCGGAGAAGTTCTACGACGCGGAGATCGACATCGACTGGGAGTCGCCCTGGGAGGAAGGCAAGTACTTTCTGCCAGAGCACCGGGTGTCGCTATACGGCACCAAACTATGGAACAAGATGACCGAGGAGCAGCGTCGCGAGCTGGGACGCCACGAGATCGTGAGCATCCTCAGTTTCGGCATCTACGCAGAGAACCTCTTGAGTTCGGCGCTCCTGCGCATGTCGGCAAAGGGGGCCCTAACCGATCAGAAGTCCCTATACGCGCTAACAGAAATCGGCGATGAGTCCCGCCATTCCACTATGTTCGCGCGCCTCATTAACAAAACAGGCGTGCCCCCTTACAAGCTCCCTAAGGGCTTCTTGAGCTTCGCAAAGATCCTGCATTTCGTCCCGCTCGGACCGTCGGTGTCCGGAGCCACGCTGCTGATCGAGGAAATCCTGGACCGCGCCCAGCGCGAGGCGATGAACGACCCAAGTATGCAGCCTCAGCTTCGCCAGCTCATGAAGATCCATGTCCTCGAGGAAGCCCGTCACATTACCTTTGCGCGACTGGAGATGATCGAAGGCATGCAGCGTCGACGTAAGGCGACGCGCGCTTGGCACCGAGGGGTGCTTGCCGTCATCGCGAACCTGGCGTACCCGCTGCTCATTAATCCGAAAGTGTACCCCGCAGTGGGAATTAGCCGCTGGCGTGGCGTATGGGCACAACAAACCAGCCCAAACTATCGGACCAACCTGCAGTTCATGTCGGAGCCCATGATTCGGTTCTTCCATGAGGCGGGAATGCTGGAAGGCAAGTTCACAATGGCCATGTGGCGCGCGACGCGGAGCCTTCCCGACGATCTCCGCTGATCTCCGTTCACGCGGCCGAGCCGTCACGGTCGACATCAGTTAGACCTGTGCGGAGCATTCTCGATGGCTTCGCGATCACTTCCGCCTCAACAGATCACCCGCTGCCACTGTGCGCAGGTGATGTGTTGTGCCAACGAACCCACGAGGGAGAAAGCATAAACATGGCATCTTCAACTACCCGGCGCGCCTCGCGCGCCGCCGCCAAAACCGACTCAACCGACGACCCGATTTCGACCAAGATTCTGATCATCGGAAGCGGGTTCTCTGGTCTCGGGATGGCCGCACAGCTAAGACGTCGCGGGTACAGCGACTTTCTAATCCTGGAGAAGGCAAGCTCCGTCGGTGGAACCTGGCGCGACAATACCTATCCGGGCTGTGCATGTGACGTCCCGTCGCTGATGTACTCGTACTCATTCGAAAGTCGAGGTAGCTGGTCGAAGGTGTGGTCGTCACAACCAGAAATTGAGCGGTATCTACAAGACGTCGCGGACAAGCGCGGCGTGACACAAAAGATTCATTTCGGTCAGAAGTTGGTTTCCGGATACTGGAGCGAGTCAGAGTCGCGGTGGCACCTGCGTACTGAGTCCGGACGTGAGTACATTGCTCAGTTCGTAGTTTCAGGAGTCGGTGCGCTGCATATCCCCAATTTTCCCGAAATTTCGGGGATTGAGGACTTTAAAGGCGAAGCGTTTCACTCCGCACAGTGGGATCATTCGGTGGATCTGGAGGGCAAGCGTGTCGCCGTGATCGGCACTGGTGCCAGCGCTATCCAGTTTGTGCCGTTCGTACAGAAGGAGGCCATGTCCCTCAAGGTCTTCCAGCGAACCCCTGCCTGGGTCCTACCCCGCAAGAATTTCACCGTTCCGCCGGCCCTGCGGACTCTTCTGAGCAGACTCCCGATTGCACGTCGTATCGCCAGGTGGTCGGTGTACTGGGGTGCGGAGAGCCTAGCCTTCGGCCTCAACGGTCACTCCAACCTTATGCGGCCAATCGAACGGGTCGCTCGGTGGAACATTGAACGCTCCATCTCTGATCCGGCACTACGCAAGAAACTGACCCCGTCATATCGCATCGGCTGTAAGCGAATTCTGGGGTCAAACGACTATTACCCTGCACTTGCGGCGCCCAACACCACCGTCATCAGCGATCGGATTGAGAGGGTCACCGCTGATTCCATCATCACCTCAGACGGCGTCGAGCACCTCATCGACGTAATTATTTATGCGACCGGTTTTCACGTGACTGATGGTTTCGATCAGCTCGCCCTGAAAGGTGCCACTGGCGAGGATCTCCCGTCCCACTGGCATCAGACGGGGATTAACACGCACCTGGGCATCACGACCAAGGGTTTTCCCAACCTGTTTTTCCTCCTCGGACCCAACACGGGCCTCGGCCACAACTCAGTGGTGTTCATGATCGAGCAACAGATCAAATACATCATGAAGGCCATCGACACAGTAGAAAGCCGAGGCGCTGAGAAGGTTGACGTACGCCCGTCCGTGCAAGAACAGTTCAACACCGACATCCAGCGGAAGCTGGCCAAGGGAGTGTGGACCAACGGCGGCTGCACGAGTTGGTATCTCGACTCGCAGGGCGTCAACCGGACCGTGTGGCCGGGCTTCACATGGCAGTACTGGCGCGCCACAAAAGATTTCGACCCCGCTGAGTACGACATCGCCTGAGCCCGAACGCACGGAGAGACACGATTCGTAGAAATGGTGAGACGACAGTGAGCAATTCTGACCGGCATGATTACACAGGCAAGGTGGCAGTGATCACCGGTGCCGCGTCAGGGATCGGTCGGTCTCTGGCACTCCAGTTGGCGGAGCGAGGTGCCGCACTGGCACTGTCCGACATTGATGAGATGCACTTGAAGGAGACTGCAGAACTTTGCCGCACCACGTATGCGGCGACGGTAACCGCCGCCGTACTAGACGTTGCGGACCGCAGTGCGTTTCAGGACTATGCCGACGGAGTGCGGTCAGAGTCGGGCCACGTCGACATGGTGTTCAATAACGCCGGCGTGGCCTTGGGCGTCGACGTGGTCGACATGACCTGGGAAGACTTCGACTGGCTCATGGGCATCAACTTTGGCGGAGTCGTTAACGGGTCGAAGGCGTTTCTGCCTCACCTGATCGCGTCCGGGGACGGACATCTCATTAACACGTCGAGCGTCTTCGGCTTGATCGGAATCCCCAGCCAGAGCGCATACAATGCCGCGAAATTCGGCGTCAGAGGCTTCACCGAGGCGCTCCGACAGGAGATGAAAATCAGTCGATACCCGGTCACAGTGACATGTGTGCACCCGGGGGGTGTAAAAACCAACATCGTCAACAATGCCCGAGGCGTTTCCGCCATGGGGGCAGACACCGCGACTGTCGCCTCGCTGTTCGACAGGATCGCACGAAGCACCCCGGATAAAGCAGCGGCGACAATCCTCAAAGGTATGGACAAGAAGAAGGCACGAGTGTTGATCGGTGCGGACGCCCGCGGTTTCGACTTCGTGGCACGGGTGATCGGTCCCCGCTACCAGGACATCGCGGCGCCACTGACACGGGCGGGTTACGCGGTCGCACGTAGACAGGGGATCCTCAAGTGACCGTCGAACCCGATGCACGTCCGGCTGCCGCAGCCCGCTCACGCACCTTGCGCGTCTCAGAAGTGACCCAGGAAACGAAAGACTCCGTCACCATTTCGTTCGAGATCCCCGATGCCATGGTCGAGGAGTTCAAGCATGTCCCAGGGCAATTCATCACCGTGAAGATCCCATCTGATCGGACCGGTCATGTCGCACGATGCTACTCGTTGAGCAGCTCGCCTCACGTCGAGGACTTCCGTCTCGAGATCGGGATCAAGCGGACGGAGAACGGTTACGCATCGAACTGGCTGTGCGACAACGCGATGACGGGAATGGAGTTGACCGTCCTCCCGCCGTCGGGGCACTTCACGGCTAAGAATCTCGACGTCGATTTTCTATTCTTTGCAGGAGGAAGTGGGATCACTCCGGTCTTGTCGCTGATTAAGTCGGCGCTTGTGTGCGGCGGGGGCGAAGTCACACTGTTCTACGCGAATCGCGATGCCGAGTCGATCATGTACGAGGGCCAACTGGCGCAGATCGCCTCCGAGTTCCCCGAGCGTTTCACGGTCTTCCACTGGTTGGAGTCGGCTATGGGGATTCCGGCACCTGAGGATGTCGAATCCGCCATACGTGAGCACCGCGGTGCACAGATCTACACCTGTGGTCCGGCGCCGTTCATGGATCTGGTTCAGAAGTCGGCGGAGGCCTGCGGTGTTGAGCACGCCTCGGTACATCGAGAAGTCTTTCAGTCACTGACCGGAGATCCATTCGAGACAGCCACGATGCGTCAGCTCAGTGACGACGATGGTGTGGCGACCGCCACGGTCTATCTGAATGGGCAGTCCATCACGACTGAGTGGCCGCGCAACACTCCGTTGCTCGACGTGCTATTGGCCCAAGGTCACAATGCCCCGTACTCCTGCCGAGAAGGGGCCTGCAGCGCGTGCGTATGCAAGCTGGTTGAGGGTGATGTAGAAATGGCACAAAACCACATCCTCGTTGAAGATGACATTGCCGACGGTGAACGGCTTGCGTGTCAGGCACTTCCGCTGACGGATGCAGTCACGGTGAGCTTTGATGACCTCTGAGATAGCGAGCGAGTCGCGAGGATCGCGGCACCTCGAGGTCCTCTCCTCCGACGGAACCAGGTTGTTCGCCCAGGAATTCGGCTCGGGCCGGGATGCTCCACTTCTAGTCTTTAGTCACGGCTGGGCCTGTCAGGGGCGTTTCTGGCGGCCACAGATCGAACAGTTCGCGGCGACGCATAGGGTAGTGGTCTACGACCAACGCGGACACGGGTGGAGCGACCGGGGCCGGGTACCGTTCTCGGCGAGACTTCTGGCCGATGACTTGGAGTCCGTAGTTCGGGCGGTAGCCACTCCCACCGACAAGGCTGTCGTGGTCGGACACAGCATGGGAGGTATGTCCATCATGAGCTGGGCAGCTGAGTACCCAGCCTCGGTGTCGGAGCTGGCCCGCGGAGTAGTACTGGCAAGCACCGGGCCATCACAGTTGGTGGATCGGTCAACGTTACTCAAAGTTCCCCGCCAGCTACGACCGAGACTTGAACGGGCCTTCGCGGCTAGTCTTGCGGTCGCGGGACCCGAGATGCAGGACACGCGTTTGTCTCGCCGCCTGATTCGTTACGGAACCCTGGGCCCGGGCGCGACTGTCGAGGTAATCGATGAGTGCGCCGACATCGTGTTGCGATGCCCACCACAGGTGCGGGGGATGTGGGGTGCGGTTTTGGCGACAATCGACGTCAGCAGGGGTGTTGACTCGCTGACAGTGCCGGCGGCGGTCATCGTGGGCGATGCCGACAGACTGACCCCGGCGGCCCATTCGGTGGATCTCGCAGCGCGACTGGGTCGGCAGGGCGTTCTATTTGAATTCACTCTTCTCGACAAGGTCGGTCACATGTCCAACCTAGAGGCCGTTGAAGACTTCAATTCAGCTGTGGCCAGGTTAGACAGATCCGCTTGAAGCTCGTTTCGACCCATGTCTCTGCCGACTGCATGCGTGCGCCACGTGCTTATTGGGGCGACGGTCAACCATCCTGGTAGCGTGGTGGGTCATGTCTGTAGTCCGTCGAATCTCCGCAGCCCCGGTGAAAGTGCAACGTCGTGTGCGCGATGCACGAAGCACGCGTTGGGACGACCACCGCGCTATCGTGAAGGCTGAACTCGTCGACGCGGCAATACGCGCGATCGAGAAGTTTGGCGACGCTGTGAGCATGGACGACTTCGCGGAAGAGGCAGGGGCGTCGAAGCCGAAGCTTTATCGCCATTTCGGTGACCGAGCTGGGCTCTATTCCGCTGTGGCAGCACGTTTGGGTTCGATGATGTGGGAGTCCGCACAGTCAACTCTGCTCTCCGGACAGCAGGACTCCGTCGACGAGCTCTTCCGGTCAGCGATCTCCGCATACGTGTCATTGGTCGACGAGCATCCGGCGGTCGTCCGCTTCCTCATGACGAACCACATGTTTCAGTATTCTGAGTCCGGCGAGGGAGGGGCCGCGGATCAGCTGAGATCGGCAATGGATATTATTTCCGACGAGTTCGCCCGTAGCCTCCAATCGGTCGGTGCCGACGAGTCCCTCGTCGCCGTCGTAGTGGCCTCCATCTTGGGGGCGGGCCTATCAGCTACCCAATGGTGGATCGATCACGGTCGGCTCAATGGAATGAGCAAGGACCTGTTCTCCGCGCACCTTTATCAGACGTCGTGGGGGATCATTGACGGCGCTGCGGCCACAGTGGGCGTTCGCTTCCGCAGAGACAGACCCTTCGGCGACCCCGCGTTCGCCACTCGCCTCGGACTAGACTGATCCCGCTCGCGAGAGACGGTGCCGCCCCAGTCTCCGCCCTCAGTATTTGATCACAACTGTGTTCCTTATCGCGAGGAGCACTTGTCCAAGTGTCGGATGGGCGGGTCGAACGACTCGTCGTCTACCACCTGATCTAGTGTCATCACGTCGCCCCCGGTGATGAAGCCGGCGAGCCAGTCAGGCCCCAGGTCTGGCGCGACCAGTAGGACCGAATCAACTCGTAGGAACTGATGCCCACGATCTCGTGGTTCACCCCGTCGGACTCCGGTAGCGACCCACCTCAGTCGATCCAGATGCGAAAGGGCCGGGCTAGGGCCAGCCACTCACCGATGCGGTGCTGGCAGTTCTTCTAAACGGCGGACCTTAGGGATCTGGCGGCGGAGTCCAGTGAGGTGGCAAGGCTCGACTCAGTGTCAGTTAGAACCGCCGCGGCCTCGATGACGTGGTCGAGCCGGGTAGCAGCGGTCGAGCCCTTGTGTACGGCCGCCTGAGCGACTGATGTCCATGCTGCAGCCGCTCGGTGAGCATCTCTGGCAAGGTCGCTGGTTGCAGCATCGCCGGTCAGTCGGGCGATCTCGTCGCAGCCACACGCGAGTAGTCGTCGGAACAGGCCACCACCCGTACCTGCCTTCTCGATGAATGCACCAAGACTGAATAGGTGGACTTCGAGCACGTCGGAGGGCAGCTCATGCCAGAGCACCACGTCAGAGGATAGTGCTAGGGCTGCGTCTATTCCGTGTGTCCCCGAGTGTTCGACAGGGCCGGCGATCGTGGATCCTGCGGGCGCGCGCATGCATGCCGCAGATTGCGCGAACGCCTCCGCAGCCACGACGGCGATTGACGGTAGCGCCTCGGGCCAGTCAATGCGGAAGAGCGTATGTCGGGTCGGCTCGGGGAAGGTCATCGAGCGTCGGGCTCGCGCCAGCGCGTCGAAGGGAACCTGTTGAATTTCGACGCGATCGTTGTCTGCGACGTAAGCGATTTCTGCGTCGCTGTCGTAGCCCACTATGACGATATCGTGGCGACTCATGCGCAACTGAACGCGCAGGTAGGGCAATTCAGCAATTTCGGCCCACACGAGCGCGGGCCGGCCGCGGTCGAGTTCGTCGCGGACGAGATCCCACCCTAGCTGGGGATCGTCGGTGGACCGGACCTCCACCGTAGCGCCGAGACGGCGGGGGAGGTCCATCTCGAAGTCAGGACCACGTCCTACCAGATACAACGGCGGCACGAGGGCGTCGGTGCGAACATACGTGAGCGAGAGTGCTCCGCCCAGAGCGAACACCAGACCCTCGTTCGGTGGCCCGTCGAAGCCTAGTCCCGACCACTCCATCAAGTCGCGCATCGCGCTGGAGCCGCAATGGCCGCCCATTCGGTGTGGATAGGTGTCGAGCAATGACTCGGACATTGTCATGGTCTCCCTA
>NZ_JBVHVX010000031.1:0-23167 GCF_055564615.1 Agromyces sp. NPDC029043
ACACCGCTCTCACGATCCCGGGCAACCCGGACCACGTCATCGCGGAACTCTTTCGGATAGGGCTTGGGCACGATGGTCATCCTTCCAGGCCAACCTCCCGGGCAAGCCAGATCAGATGTCACCTATCGGTGCAGCAGTCCCTGACAAACCCAGGGGGGTCAAATCCTAGAGGCCGCGGTGGTGCCGGATGCCGTGCTCGGGTGGCGGCTGGTGCTGGTCGGCTTGTTGGGTGCGGTGCTGCTGGGCATCGAGTGCGGTGAGGTGGTCGAGCTGCTGCTGACGTTGGTGGTCGGCAACTGCGTCGATGCTGCTGGTGAGGCTGTGGTGTGCGCTGGCCTGCGTGGGGTCGGCGAAGGTGTCGGTCGACGGCGGGGGAGTGAGGTCGCCGTAGCGGGCGTGGTAGGCGGCGATTTCGGTGCGGGCGTCGTCCCAGACGAGGGCGCCGGCGGGGTCGGTGGGTCGGGTGCCGATGAGGGCGGTCCAGGTGTCTGGTGCGTCGTCGACGGCAGCAATCAGTTCGCCGCGGGTGTTGCGCGCGGCTGCGACGAGTTCGGTGTTGTCGTCGGGCAGTTGCCGTTCCTGGGGGACAGCGAGGCTGGCGGCGGCGGCCGCCAAGGTGGGCGCGTCGGACAGGGCTGGGGTGGTACGGGTGAGTTGGGCGTATTGGTCGCGGAACTCGGTGCCGGTGTCTCGGTGGTGTTCGTAGAGGTTGCGGCACAGGGTGTTCCACGGTGCAGATGCGTGGTCGGCACCGGGGAAGGCGCGGGTGAGGGTGTCGATGGTGTCGGCGTGCCATTGGCGGTAGGCCAGGGTGTCGGCGGTGCTGGCTTGGGTGCGGATGTGGTGGGCGAGGCCGGCGGCGTCGGGGGTGATGTCGGCGGCTGCGGCGCGGTGCAGTGCTTGGGCAGGGGTGATACCGGCGCGGTGGGCGTCGAGGAGTGCCTCCGAGAGCGCAGTGCTAGCGGGGTCGGCGGCGAGGACGGCGGCGGCGGCGGTCCCGAACATGTGGGCGTGTGTGCGGATCCGGTCGGCGGCGAGATCCGTCCGGGCGCGGTGGGCGGTAGCGGCGACCTGGGCGAGTGGGTTGGTGGTGGCTGGCGGAGCGAGCGTGATGGTGGCGGTGGCGGTGGCAGCTCGTTGTTCGCCGCCGACGATGGTTGCCGTTGATGGAGGTGGGGGTAGGGCGGTGCTGGCTGCATGTCGGCGGCCGCGGGTGTTCTCGGCGCGGAACAGTTGCCCGTCGAGACGGTGGGCGGCCGCGCGCAGAGCTGTGAGCTGGTCGAGGTCGACGCGTTCAGCGGCCAGACGGGCACGCTGCACGTCGCTGGCGGTGATGACACCGCCGGGCGCGAGCTCGTGCAGGTGCGTGTTGGCGATCTCGACCCGGCGCTGGGCGTCGGTGGCGTGGTGGTGGGCGTCGGTGGCGTGGATAAGGGCGAGTTCGCGTTGGGTGGTGAGGGTGTCGTGGGCCTCGTCGGTGGCGGCAGCCAGGGCGGCGGTGAGTCGATCAACCTCGGCGTCAGCGGCTTCGGCGGCCAGGTCGGCCTCCACCCAGGCGCGGTGTGCGCCAGCAAGATCGGCGAGCGCGGGCCGTAGCTGGTCGGCGCGCTGTTGCAGCGCCGCGATGTCGGCGGCGGCTGCTGCGGCGGCAGGTCCGGTGCTGGTGGGGTCGAGGATCGTGGCGTGCAGGTCGGCGGCTTCGGTGTGGGCCAGGCGCACGCGGGTGCGCAGCTCGTCGACGTCGAGGTCCTCGATCGGCGGATCGAGGACGATGGCGGGGCGGTCGCTGCTGAGGTCGTCGAAGTCGATGGTGCCGAGGTCGTCGCCGTCGGGCCGGTCGGCACGGTCTGCTGGTGGTGCGTCGTTGGTGAGGCTGTCCCAGTAGTCGTCGTCGACGGTGGCGTTGGTCGCGGGCAGCTCGGCGTCGGCGGGACTGACACTGGTCTCCGGTGGTGTGGTGTCGTCGACGCTGGGGTCGGCGGGTGCTTGTTCCTCGTCCTCGATGCTCAGCGGTTCGGCCGGCAGTGGGATGTCGAGGGCGTGGCGGTTGTGGGCGGCAAGCATGTCCACGCGCCATGACAGGGCACGGGCGTATTCATCGGCGCGAACGTGGTCGCCGTCGCCGCCGGCGGTGAGAAGGTCGTTGGCGACGGTGAGGATCTGGGTGGGGGTCCATTCGTGGGGGTCGGCGGCGTTGACGGCGGCGACCAGACTCGGCCAGACCGGATCGGTGAAGATGGCTTCGGCGTTGTGGTCGCCGACGATCGCGGCCAGGTCGAGCGCCCACGGCACGCGGATGCCTGACCCGATGTTGTCCAGGACAGCCGGTTCGAGAGTGTCGGCCAGCCGCCACCACAGTGCCGCGGCCGGTAGTTCGGTGGGCAGGGCCCGATGGGCAGCGGCATCGGTGAGCAGACTGTGGACGTCGAGGCCGGCGCGGGATGCGGTCGATAAGCGTTCGGCGAGGTCAGGCCAGAACGGGTCGGCAACGAGATGGGTGTCGATACTTCGGGCGAGGTCATCCCATCGGCGGGTGTCGGCGTTGTCGAGGGACAGTGCGTGGGCGAAGGCGTCTTCAAGGTGGCGTTGGTGGCGGCGGGTAGCGATCGCGTACTGGTCGGGGCCGGTGGGTCGGCTGTCTCGTTCGTCGACGTTGTGTGCGGCTCGGAACACGGCGATGTCGGCGAGCAGGGTGGTGTGGTCGCCGTCGGCGATGACCAGCGGCCTCGCCCAGCGTGGCGCGGTGGTTGGGGTCCAGGCGTGTGCGGCGGCGCGGACATCGGTGGCGAGGGCGTTGACGAGCGCGCCGCGCCGCGCCAGGTACGGGCCGTACTCGGCGTGTGCGGTGAGAGTGGGGGGCACTGCGGGCAGCCAAGGCAGTGGTCCACGGCCGGCGGAGTGTCCGCCGCTGTGGTCCAGTCGCCAGTCGAGGACTGCGGCCCGATCGTCGGCGGTGTCGAGTTCGCGGGAACGGATTGCTGCGTCGAGTTCTGCGAGGGCGTGCGCTTCGGGGGTGGTGCCGGCGAGGTGATCGAGTGCGACGGTCGCTAGGTGTTGTCGCAGGACCGGCCACGCGGGCGCGTCAGTGAGGCCGGGGAGCTGACTTTCTGCGCCGGCGTCGATCGCGGCCATGGTGTGGGAGCCGAGAAGATTCTCGGCCAGTGCACCGATCGCGTGGTGGTGTGCGGCGGCGGCGCGGGCGAGCCGACGGTCGGCGCGTTGATCCTCGCGGCCCGTGGTCGTCGCCGAAGTCTGTGCGCCGTCGCGGCCGATGATGGTGCGCAGCATGTCGACGGCGGTCGGCGGCAGGAGTGCCCGGTCGTAAATGATCTTGTGCGGATCTGATTCGGAGGTACCCAGATACAGATGGTTACCGTCGGTGGCGCGGGTCATCGCGACGTAGAGCAGTTGCTTGTCGAGACGGTCGGAGCCGACGATGCGGCAGGTGCCCAGTTGCTTGCCGCGGGAACCGACCGTCATGCCTTGTGCGCCGTGAATGGTGCTGGCATAGCCGAGTTCGCAGTGCTCGCGCACGTAATCGGCGGGCAAGGCGATCGTCGCACCGGATCGGTCGTGAGTGACGGTAAGGCCGCCGTCTTTGTCGACGTGGGTGATGGTCCAGCGGTATCCGTTGCGGACGAAGTCGGTGCCCGATAGACGTAGGCGGCGATCGTTGTTGCGGGTGCGGATGGTGTCGCCGGCGCTGGCGGCCAGGCCGTCGGCGAGGATCGTTTCGCGGCCGCGGCCGCGGGCTTTGTCGGTGTCCGAGAGGGGGTTATCGGCCATCCGGTCGGCGCGCGCGCGCTGGTTGAGTTCACGGACGGTGTCGAGGGTGGGGGCGAGCATCACCGATGCGTGACCGGCCTGGGTGTCGCGTCGCCATGCTTGGTAGGCGACGTCAGCGGCGACGGTGTCGGCGGTGACATGCACCCGCTGGTGGTCGATGTAGAAGCCGATCGCTTTCTCGTCGCCCTCGCGTACGGCCAGCGATGCCGCACCTTCGGCGGGGTCGGTGAAACGCATGACTTCGGTCAAGGTCAGGGTGTTGCCGAGGTCCGCGACATCGCGCAACACACCGCCGGCGGCCACCGATGCCAACTGCTGATCGTCGCCGACGGCTTTGACATCTGCACCGCACGCGAGGGCGTGCCGGATAACCGGATCGAGGCTTGTGGTGGCACTCATGCCGACTTCGTCGATAAGGATGACGGTGCCGGGGCCGATCTGATGGAACCATTCAGGAGCGGCGTCGAGGATCGCTGCACGAGCACTGGCGTCGTCGCCGGCGGCGTGGAGCTGGCCAACAAGGTGGGCGTACTTGTCGAGAGTGTCGGCGTGCTGACCAATGTCTTTGCCGAGAACTTCGGCCGCGTTCGCGGTCGGTGCCAGGCCGATCACGCGCCCACCGGCGTTGGTCCAGGCCGTGGTGAACGCGGCCATGGCCGAGGTCTTTCCGGTACCAGCGGGAGCTAGGGCGAGATGGAATCGGGCTCCGGCGGTGGCGAACTCGCGCACCAATGCTTGCTGCCCAGCATTGAGCGGGTACTTGTTCGCTTCGTGTTCGAGCAGTGCGAGATCGACGTGCATGTCGTCGATGCGCTGGCCGTCGTTGAGTTGAGCGGCGGCAACGATGCGGCGTTCGGCGGCCAGGACGTCGCGGTGGGTGAACTGGTCGCGGCCGCGGTCGACGAACACCGACTCACGGTCGTGCAGGCGCAGCGCGGCGGGCTCGCCGAGGTCTCCGTCGCGGCGGGCGTGGGTCAATTGCACACAATCGGTCAACGCGGTGAGGGTGATGCGGTCGACGACATCGGTGACGTGGTCGCTGCTGATGCCGAGGATGCGGGCTTGGCGCATGGCTTCGGCGCGGACGTGGTGGGCCTGCCACGCTGAGCGGGTGGCGGCGACCGTCCGCAGTGCTCGCCTCGAGTAGTCGTGGAGTTGCGCGTCAGTGAGCTGGTGGCTGTTGCCGGGGCCGCGGCGGATGAGATTGTGCTGTGCTTCGGCAACGAGCCGGGCTCGATTGTCAATCATCGTGGCGGCACGAGCCGCCGACAGGGTGAGTCGGTAGTGGCCTTCGAGTTGCCTGATCTCGGCAGCCAACTCGGGGCCGTCGTGGCGTCCGCCATCGACGCCGAGGCCTGCGCTAACCATGCGTGCGACGGCAGCCTCGGAGCCGAGAGCGTCGACGGCGTCACGACTCCATGTGGCGCGTTGTTCGGCCAGGGACCGTGGTTCGTGTTTGGCTTCGCGCGTGGCGAGGTTGGCTTGTTGACGCAGGGCGATGTGCTCGACTGCGGTGGGCTCGCGGCCGTGGTCGGCCTGGAACTGTGCGACGAGCTGGGCGGTTTTGTCTTCGATGGCTCGCGTTCGTGATGACCAGCGATCCAGGAGTTGCGGTGCGATGCCGACGATTTCGCGGACGGGCCGTTTCCCTCGTAGTCCGGTATCTCGGTCGGCGAAACTGAGGCCGGGAAACTCGGCACACATCTCAGCTTCTAGTCGTGAGTTGTATTCCTCGGAGGCTTGTACTGCGAGTCGGTGCAGTGGTGTGCCATCAAGAGCGCCCCACCGTTGGACGCCGTCGGGCCCGGTGTAGCGAACCTTGTTGGAGATGGGGACGTGAGTGTGCAAGTCCGGGTCACCTGCACGTGAATCGCGGTGAGTGAAGGCGGCGGCAATGAGGCCGTCGGCGCGCTGGCGGGCAACCCCGTTGGTGCCGATTCGGGTGTAGGCGACGTCTCGCTCGATGGAGGCAAGGGTGTGTTCGACAGCGCGGCGGTGGGCGGCTTCGATCCGCTCGGACACCTCCCGAGGTGCGACCGCCCACAGTGCCGACACCGATTTGACTGGCGAGAATGTGAGGTCGTATCCGGCGACCGCAGTGGTCTTTTGGCGGGTCTTCTTGGCAACCCAGCCTGATAGTTCGCGGCTATCTGCGGGGTGGCGGCCGAACTCCTTCACGAACAGATCTGTTGACACCTGGGTGCGGATCTCGGCACGAACCTCGGCGGGAATCTCGGCGCGTGCCTTCTCTCCGCGGCTGGTGTTGTAGTCACTGAAGGCTGCGGCGATCTCCTTCTGAAAGTCGTTGGCGCCGTCGTAGATCTTGAACGGTGCGCCGAGTTTTGTTGCGGCCAAAGCGACTGCGGGACCGTGCCCTTCGGCGGCAAGGCGCGCTTCGATCTCGGTGGCGTTGGGGTGTCGGCCTTCGCCCCAGAGGGCTTTCATCTGCTCGCTGGTGACGATGTCACCGGCCGCGATGTCGTCGAAAGCGACAAGCCCACTACCCAGCCACCGGCCTGGTGCTTCACCACGTTCGCTGTAGTAGCCCTCCAACGAGTCCTTAGCAGCCAGCTCGTCGTCTTGAGCGGCGACCTGGCGGGTCAGGTACTCGTAGCCGTCGCCGGCGGTCAGCTTGTGCAGGCTCATCATCGGCGCTCACCGCCAGCGGCGTGGGCGCAGTCGAGCGCGGCGAGAGCGCGCATGACCTGGCCGGGTGCCATACCAGGGACAATAGCAGACGTTATTGTTTCGTGACCTTAATGCAAGAGGTGTGTACGTTCTTCTCTGGGCTAATGCCTCGTCGACTGGTGGCGCTGATTGGGGCTCATGGTGCTCTCGGGTCGCGGTCTGCTTGGTGAGTTGGCGCTCTGGTGAGTTGGTGGAGTTGGCTGCTGGTGGTGTTGTGCTGTCGATTGGTGCCGGCCGCAGATATGGTGGGACTGGGTGGGATGTCGTTTGCCGTTCGGCGTCCGATCCGTAGGTCATCAGTGACGACACAGGTAGGTGAATCGATTCATGGCATCCACGTCAGAAAAGAAGCTGACAGCTCGGGAACGGGCGCGTCAGAAGGTTGCGGTGCAACGCGAGGCGCAGCGCGCCCGCGATGAGGCCACCGAGAAGGATTTGACAGTGATCCTGTCGGCAGGCGGCGTGCGCGCGACAGCGCAGCTGCGGCGCGAGGACGCGATCGCGAAGGCTCGAACCCGTTTCGACGACGCGGTTGCTCGCGCCGATACGGCGTTCGCGGCCGCCGTCGCCAAGTCCGAAACCGAGATCGGTGGGCGGCTGGCCGCGATGAAGGAGCGAGGCCAGACGCTCGGGGAGTTGGCGGAGCTGACAGAACTGAGCGAGGCCGAGGTCCGTCGATTCATCAAGGAGCATCGCGACGCCGATGAAGCTGGCGGGACTGCGGTTGGCAACAGCGATGGTTCGGCGCGGACCTCGCCGCCGGGGCCGGAGGCCGGCGACGTCGCCGGCGGTGCCCGTGGCGCGGGTCCGGAAGCGTTAGGTGAGTCGGTACCTCACGCAGCGGCGGTGTAGACGATGGCCGGGGCCATGGCGTTGATCGTGGACGCGGCAGAACATGCCGACGAGATCGCCAGGTTCCGGACGTTCTGTGTGCCGGGCCCGTCGCCTCGCGATTGCACCATCTTCGCCGGCGCAATCGGCGATGACGGTTACGGCCGGTTCTGGCTCGGCCGCAGTGGTGGGCCGAAGGTGGTGCGGGCGCAGCGCTTCGCGGTGGCGGCAACCTACGGCGAGATTCCGGCGCGGATGGTGGCGATGCACAACTGCGACAACCCGCTGTGCGTGGCGGTCGGCGAGCGACATGTCGTCGTGGGGACTCAGTCGGAAAACCTTGCGCACATGGCCGGCCGCCACCGCGGCGGCGGGAGCGGAACAGGGCGTGGGTACACGGGACTGGATCGCCAGGCGCGGCGGGCGCGGGCGCACGCGTTGCGGGCGGCCGTGTCCGGCGGCTGGGACGCGGGCGCGGTGCGAGAAGCGTTAGGCGTGGCGATGCCGGGGCAAGGCGCATTGTTCGGATGGGATGACTTGTCAGTGCCGTAGGGAACACTGCCGGTCACAAGGACTTCAACCGGAGTTGAGTGGAGGTGATCCAGCCATGGCAGGTGTGGTGATGGTGGCGGCGACGTTGGCGGTCGTCGGGATCTTGCTGTGGACGTTCGGGTCGGGCCTGCTCCGGATCGGCGGCCTGGTACTGATCATCGACGGCCTCGGCGGGATCGTGATCCGTGGCGGGAGCCTCGACAACCATCGTTTCCCGATCGAGGTTGGTGTCGGGGTGCTGGCTTGGCTGGCCGGTCACTGGCTATTCGCTGCCAAGCACGGTGTGTGGCGCACTCGCGCCGCCCGCGGCGTGTGGTCGCTGCCGGTGGTGCGGTGGCTCGCACCGGTCCGTACTGCGCGGGCCTAGAGGCCCCGACGGTGGTGCGGTGGCTCGATATGTGACGGCTGCTGGTGGGTCGGTCCGGGCGACTGGCGGTGTTCACGCTCGTGGGCCAGGCGCTCTTGCTCAAGTTGGTGTAGGTGGTCGAGGTGCTCGCGCAGCGGATCGTCTGCGGCGGGGTGGGTGGCGGCGTAGAAGGTGAAGCCATCGTTGCGGAGCTCGATGGGTGTGTGCTCGGGTTCGCCGTGTTCGTGGGCGTGGTTGAGCATGTCCATGAATAGTCGGACTGCGCGGCTCTCGTCGTGGGAACTGGAATCGTGGGCCAGCGAGGTTCCATCGCCGAGTTCGACGATGCCGGGTTCGAGTTGGGCGATGAGCCAGGTGAGGTCGCGGTGACCGTCGAAGGTGATGATGGCTGAGGCGTGGCGTGCGGCGTGAACTGCGTCGGCGTCGACGACGCGCCAGTCGATGTCCCACCCGGCGGTTTGAAGGTAGAGCTGCATGAAAGCACGCTGCGTGCGGCTGTTTCCGTCAACGAACGGGTGTGTATAGGTCAGGGGTGCCCAGAAGTGGGCTGCGGTACGCAGAGCGAGATCGGGATCGGTCGTTGACGGTCGGGTGTGGCTCATCTCGTCGAGGATCATGTGGGTGCGCTCGGCCACGAGATGAGTGCGCTCGTGCTCGATTCCCATGGCCTCGGTTTGCACTGTGCGAAACTCGCCGGCCCACGCGTAGACGTCTCTGAGCGTGTGCTTGTGCAGTTCGCGTAGGTGGTCGACGTCGAATCGATCACCGAGTAGCCAGGGGTCACGCTCGATCTGGCCCAGCCGGATCGATGTCATGCGGCGTTCGTAGGTTTCGAGATCGTGGCGGCTGGTGATGAGGTGGCGCAGGTCCGGGCGCAGCGATTCTCTGATCTGGGGGGTGATCGTGTCGTTGTCGCGGGCCTCAGGCACGGTCGTTGGCGTTGGCGATCTCGGTGAGGATCTGCTGTCGTTCTTGCTCGGCGGTGGTTTCGCCGCGGTCGACGCGGCGGATCGCGGCTTTGTCGGCGTCGGTTAGCGGCATGCCAGCCATGGTGTGCCCGGCATCGATGTTGGCGATGATCTGCTCGACGTCACGGCCGGCGGCCGCGGCGGCTTGCTCGTCGCGGGTCATGGGGTGTGCGGATGTGCCGCGGGCGCGGATGCTCATGGTGTCCATTGTCGGGCCTGGCCTTTCGGTTTGTCGATGGCGGGGAGTCAGAACGTGAAGAGGTCGAGTTGGTTGGCGGTGGCGCGCTGTTGGGCGCGTTCGTCGGAGGCTGCGGCGAGTCGCTTGGCTGCGGCTGCGGTGATGCCGGGGCCGAGTGCGTCAGCGATTGCTGACCAGGACAGTCCTTGTGTGCGAAGCTGCGCGGCGTCGTCTTGGAGTAGGTGGTCCTCGCCGGGGGTGGTCATGGTTACTCCTGGAACGCGCCGCCGGAGGCGGCAACGAGGGCGGCGGCGCAGGCCACGGCGAGCGGCGAGTCGTGGTGTGGGTAAGGCATCGGGGTGGGCTCCTCAGAGTCGGGCGAGGTTGTCGCGGATGGTGAGTCGGCGGGCTTCGGCGCGGTGCTGGTGGTCGGTGAGCGTGGTGTGATGGCCGGCGAGCTCGTCGATGTGGGCGGTCTCGGCGATCTGGGCCATGCGGCGGGTGAGTGCGCGGTAGCCGCGTCGATACCAGGTGTCGATGAGCGCGGCCGCGAGGTGGGGAAGCTCGGGGCTCCCGGGCAGCGTTGTGGAGCCGGGGGGAGAGATGACGGTGAGTAGCGCGTTGCGGGTGTGCTCTCCGACACGGCCGCGGCTGGCCAGGCGGGCGTAGATCAACTCGGGCGACAGTGGGACTGCTTCATCGAGGAGGTCGACCACGGCGGCGAAAAGTCCCTGGGTGGTGGGCTGGTACAGCAGGTGAGCGGTTGTTGGGATGACGGTGGTGGTCGTGGGGTCGGGGTTGTCGCGGGTTGTGGTGCTCCCGATGAGAGCGGTGACGACTTTGGTGGCCAGCTCGGTTGGTGCCCAGATGAGGGCGGTGAGGAAACGCATTTCGAGTTGCTCGGCGACCGCGAGCTCGAGGTCTGGGTCGGCGGTGTCGAGTGCGCCGTACAGGGTTGGGTCATCGGGGGCGGCGGCAGGGATCGGGCCGGCCGGATGCTGGTCGAGGGTTGTCGTGGTGCCGGTCATGGCGCGGTCCTCCTTGTCGTGGGCTAGCGGGCTAGGTGGGTGTGGCGGTGCTGGCGGTTAGGTGGCGCGAACACCGGTGAGGTCTTCGTGGGCCCAGTCGTCGCATTGGCCGGCGAGTTCGGCGAGTTCGTCTCCGAGATGGGGGTCGCCGTCGTTGTAGGCCTGTTCGGATTGCGCCCAGTAGCGGGCGGCTTTGTCGGCGTAGCGGTGGGTCGTGGTGTTCATGGGATGTCTCGCTCTCTTCATGCGGCGGCGGCTGCGGCGGACAGGTTCTTGATGCGGTCGGGCCGGAAGCCGGACCAGTGTTCGTTGCCGGCGATGACGACGGGGGCTTGAAGGTAGCCCAGGGCCATCACGTATTCGCGGGCTTCGTCGTTCTGGCTGATGTCGATGACGGTGTAGTCGAGGCCTGCCTTGTCGAGAGCTTTATAGGTGGCGTTGCATTGGACGCAGGCTGGCTTGGTGTAGACGGTGATCGTTTCCTTGCTCATTTGTTCCGGCCTTCCTATGGTGCGAGTCCAGGATCTGTGTGTCGATTCCTATTCTATATCGAATTGCGTTGTCGTGCAATATGTTTCTCCACTTTCCGTAGTCCTTTTATCGGTTCATTGTGTGCCATTTCCTGTTATTAGCCGCCCACTCATGGGTCGGTTGTCTGTCAAGGTAAATGGAGGGAAAAAACGGGTGCGAAATAAGCGCAATTGAGCGGAGCGAGATGTAGCGCGTGCCCGTTATTTCGTGGAATGTCTTGACGGGCGGCCGGTCCATGCCTGTAACAATGGGGCGATACAGGAAGCGGTGCTGGGGTGAGGCAGCGGCCGCGAAGCGCTCTGGGGGTCGGGCTCGATCCCCGACCCCCAGATGTGGGCCGCCTCCTGACGGTGGGGGTCTTGGATCGGGGTGTCGGGTCCGGCCAGATCCGGGTGATGGTCTGGCCGGCGGGACGGTATTAGGAGTTGGGGAAGTCTCCGAGTGCCTGGGTGAGTTTTCGGACGATGCCGCGTAGGTGTGCCGGGGTGCCTTCGATGATGAGTGCATCGCGGTCGTGGCGGTGCTCGATGACCAGGACGGCGCTGTCGTAGTGCTCATCGGGGTTGAGGTAGGTGGTGGCGATCTCGGGGGTGGGGTAGTAGGTGGCTTCGGCGTAGGTGGCCTGGATGTGCAGACGGCTTGCGGACATGTCGGGTTCCTCTATCTCCAGTTGGTGGGGTTGATGGTGTAGGCGGGTTGCCCGCCGTGCGCAGGGGCGTAGAGCTGGGTTGCGGCTCCGTCGCGGTCGGTGTGCCATACCTGGAACTGGTCGGTGGCGATACGTGCGGTGGCGGGGTGTTTGGTGGTGGCGGTCCAGGCGTCGTGTGCGAGGACGTCGCCGGTGGATCGCCAGCGTCCGTTGCTGTACACGTTGACGGTGAACCATTGGGGCCGTGCGGTGTTGGGTGTTTGTGTGTGGCTCATGCGGTGGCCGTTCGGGTGTGGTCGGTGCGGTTGAGGGCGGCGGCGATGGCTGCGCCGATGTCGGTGATTGGGTGGGTGTTGTTGAGGTGGATGCCTCGGTATCGGATAGTGCGGTTCTCTGGGATGGGCAGGGTGCAGAGTTGGCGGTGTAGGTCGTTGTATTCGAGGGTGTCGATGAGCTCGTGGGTGAGTTGCGCGGCGATGTGGGCGTTTTCAGCGGCGAGGGTGGCGGCTGCTTGCCGGACTGCGGTGGTGCTATGGCGGCGGTGGGTGGCGATTCCGTTGACCTGGTACTTCACGAGTTGGGGGAGTTCGCCGGGTGTAGTGGCGGCGATGTGGGCGGGGAGTTGTTCGCTGCTGTCGGTCTGGCTGTTGAAGCGGGCACCGTGGTAGTGGTCGATGTAGTTGCGGACGGCGGTTTCGGTGGGGCCGTCGGTCCAGGTGAGGTTGATCCAGTCAGCTGCGGTTCCTCGGTCGCAGCGGACGGAGAACTGGTGGCCGGCCCATCGGGTGCGGAGGTCGTTGCGGATGATCGCAGCGGTTTGCTTGGTGGTGTATGTGGTGGTGGCCATCATTTTGGGTCCCCGCTCTCGGGTAGGTGGGGTGTTGGTTAGTCGGTGGTGTGGGCGATGTAGTTGCGTACCCATTGCTCACTGAGGCGGTCGCCGAATCGTTCGGGTTGGGCGATGGTTCCCATGTATCCGTTTGTGGTGGTGCTGTGGTGGATGCCGCTGTCGGTTTCGTCGAAGAAGGCGGTGGTGGTGTGTTCGCCGAATCCGATGGTGCTGACGTAGTTGATGCGGACGCTGATGGTGCGGTTGCCGTTTGGTGCTTCGCGGACGATGACGCGGGTGATGGTGGCGGTGGCGATGCTCATGGTCGGCGCTCCTGGTGTCGTGGCGTTGGGTCTGCCGGTTTGCTTTGGTACCTGCCATCTCTGTGCTGGCGGGAGTGGCGGGCAAGGGAGGAAGTGAAAAAGTCATCCGGGCCGGAGGCCTGTAACCCGTAGGGCGGCTGAGTTTTTCACGGCCCTTGCGGGCCGCGACCAGAAGTCAGACGATGGTGGGGCCAAAGCAAACAGTGACCCCGCAGGGGTAGGGGTACGTGGCCGCCATGCTTTTCGGCGGCTGCGTTCCGCCGGCCACTGGGGTGTGTGGCCGATGCATCGCGTAGCGGTGCAGTGGACGCGGCCGCGAAGCGGTTGCGGTCTCCTGGGCCACAGTTGTGGTGAGAGCGCCGGGGATCGTGAGTGCGTCGACGGTACCCAGTGGGCGGGGATCTCAATGCGGGAACGCAAGCCTGAGTGTCCGGTGGACCTATTTTTCCTGCTGACATGCACGCACATGTCAGCCATTGCGGGGCGATTTTGTCGGCAGAGGCTATGCACGATGGTCCGGCTATCGATCGGTTGACCGCCTGGATCAAGGAAAATTGCACAAACACAGGCCAGCGTTTGACGATCGTGCCCCGGCGTGACACCCCGACCGACAACCACCCGTTCGTGAGCCGTTGTGTGCGGCAGGGCAAGGTGGGCTTTCTTCGTAATCGCCCACATGGCCGTGGGGCCCGGTGTTTGCGATCTGGCCTTCGATCGAGCACATGGCGCACGCTGTAGCCGCCACGCCCATCGACAAGGTCCTGGTTTGCCTTGAGTGGTCGGAGTCGTTCGCCGGTTGGCGTCGACGGTGGGAGCCTATGACGCTGCGACTGACTCGCACGTCCCGGCGCTAAATAGTGGGGTAGTTAGCGATTTCGAGTACCTGCTGATGTGGGATACGGAGATCATCGAGGGCGCGAAGCGTGGGTGGGGTCGGGAACGGATTCATCCGACTCGCCGGAAGCTGAAGTCCGCAGGTTTGGATGAGCAGTTTGTAATGACGTATGCCCTGGGCCTAGGTGCGAGCGCGAACCTTGCGAGGCATCTCGCGAAGCACTACTGCGTGGTCTAGCTCAAGCGCTAGTTGTGCGTCGAGCTGCCCAGCGGATCAGTCGCCGGCGTTGCTCAGCTGTGCGCTCAGGGTGCCGTTCTGCCTCTCGTTCGGCAGCGATAGCTTTTGCCCATGCCCGTCTCATGTCTGGGTCATCAAACAACGGTGCCTGTTCGAGATTTTCCACCTGGGTCACACCACCTTTCATGCCTACTCCCTCGAACACTAGCGATGGCCACTGACAAGTCACCGCGAATCCAGCTGATTGCGAATCTTGTTGATCTTGCCAGTCGACAGTGCGGTGGCCTCAGCCGTAGCTAGTAGCTGCGCAAGTACTTGCATCATGCCGATATCAGAATCGGTGAACCCGTCGGTCTCCATGGTGTTCGCCGTCAGCATGCCGAAAGCTAGGCCGTCCGCACGTACCGCAACCGAGACGAACGACCGGTACTGCCTGTTGGCGTTGGTGTCCCATGTATCGGGGACGCTGGACCTAGTGTCGTTGCTCATAAAAACCTCACCAGTGTCGATGAGTTTCCATACCGCCTGGTCAGGATGGCCGACCCCTTCAACGAACTCGGTAGTGAAGGAGTCTTCGCGCTTGCGCGAGTGGGTATAGGTTCCGGTGCGCATGACCCTGTTATCCGCTGTCAGGTCGACCACTCGAAAGTAGCCGGCCCGTGGCGCCTCGCTCTGAACCAGATCACACACTTTGCAGACGATCGAGGCACGAAGTCCGCTGATCAGCTCGTCTTTAGTGGGTTGATCGGCTACTGCCAGCTCGCGTAGCTGCACAGCAGTCCCTAGCATGGCGCCGTTGACTATCAACATCGTGCGGCGCGCCTCGGCCTTGAGAGTCTCGGTGAGAGACGTCTTCTCCTCCGCCTGCTGGCGCTTGAACGCGCGCTCGTTACGGAACTTTAGAAATCCAACGAATGCGGTCAGGACACCGAGAAGAAGAGCAGCGGCACGCGCGGCGTTCTGAGCAGTGTCAGACGTGACACTGATGCAGAAAGTTGTGAGCGCGGTGAGGGCTGCAAGCACACTGACTGCGGCCGTGTAGATCACCGCACGGTCTTTCACCTGCTTGCTCTCGGCATCCCCCACTAATCAGTCGCTGTCTGAACTGTTGGGCAGGGGAAGGTCGCGGCGCTCTCGGCGTTCCCGGACTCGCACGTGGTACGAGATGGGCGTGACGGACAGCAGGTGGTCGATCATCTCGGTGAAGAAGCTCGCTGGGCTGATGTCATTGGGTACCAACTCTGGATATGCGGTGACGCTAGGGTCGGAAATCGACCCATCCCAGTCGACCAGCAACAAGGCAGTTGCGGTGTAGCCGTTAATGTCTCCTCGGTGCCGGAGCTTTCGGACCATGTCGATGGTGCGCTCGAACGCGTCCGGTTCATCACGGATGATCGTTGCTCGCTGAACGAAAAAGTAGCCGACGGAGGCGAGGGGATAACGTCCGCGGAGATTGCTGGCGTCGCCGTAGGATTCTTCAAAACGGTTGGGTAGGTTCTTACCGAAGCTTGAGAGTTGTGCCTTGGTTGAGACGAGCAGTTCTGGCCCCCGGTCCCATCGCGCGATCACAACATCGACCTGTTTGGGGTAGGCCTGACCGAGTACACGAGCATCGACGGGGGCGACGGCGGCGATCGACGGTAGCCGCGCCGCGACCTGTTCCCTGAGCGGTGCCGGGAGTCTCTCGAGCAGCACGCTGATGTCTCGCGGCAGCACGCGAGGTCTAGAAGACCTGGGCCACACTTCATCTCGCTCGAATCCTGCTCGGCGAAACTCGTGAGCTATCCATGCATCGATTCCATTGGCGAACTTGCCGCTCTCCGAGGCCGCGCCTTCTGCCACGGGTATGCCCAGTAGCTGCTCGAGTAGCCGGTAGTCAGGCGTGTAGCTAGGAGTTTCACCGCGATGGTGCGACCACGGGTCGGTCGGTTCGTCTCCGAAGAGGTGATCGAACTGGCTGAACGAATCGGTGCGCGCCATCAGCTACTGCGGCGGGTTGGCGGCTCGAGCCAGGCGGCGTGCGGACATGAGGGCATGCGCAGCCACGAGTTCAGCGTGTTGGTTGTCCGATATGCCCATCCCGTCGCGAAGGACAGCATGGTCGACGAGCCTGACGGCGCCGAGTAGATCGCCGCTGCGGAGCGCTTCGCGGACCGGAGCTCGCAGATGCCGTAGGTCCGGCTCCAACCGCTCTACTAGCTGGGGCGAGGGGAGCGGTAGATGGTCGGCCTCTCGCGGTTCGATCTTGAGCATGCCGCCGCCGTAGGCACGTCCGACGAGCTCGGCCCCGAGGAGAGTCACGGTGTTGAGCGAGGCAATGGGCAGTAGCGCGGCCCCAAGAGGTCGATGCTCGGGTTTCAGGTAGATTCCATGGACGCTGTTGAGGTGCACCGCTCTACTCGAGTTGGTGGTCATGCGCGGCGTGTCGGCGTTCATGTAGGTGAGCAGGAGGTCCGCGGGTTCGCTGATCGGCACCTGCCACCACGGCGAGCGGACACGGCATTTGTAGGCTTCGTGCACTCCGGACTGTTCACCCTCGTCCAGGTAGCGCCGGGCTCCGGGTGACATCGCGGAGCGCTTCATGCCGGGGCGGAAGAGTAGTGTCTGTGCTCCTTCGTCACCGAGCCTGTTCAGCGCTTCTGTCGACAGCGAGAGACCGCGTAGGTGACGACTTCCCGGAGGGGACAGTCGTACCGTCTCTGAGTCACGAAGGCGCAGTTGCCGTGCTTGCGCAGGTGACAGGGCGAAATACTGGTTGCGCCCGGTGACCGCGCCGAGAGTCGTCTCTCCCCACTCGTGCAGAACCTCGAACCCGTTGCTGTCGGCGAGATTTGAGTACGCCTCGAATGCGGTGGCGGTCAACAGTGCAGGTGTCCACTTCGCACGCGCGTGTGTGGGTCGCCATCGGTGCTGTGCTGCACTAGTTGACAGTTCATCGTCGAGGTCATCGATCGACCGGACTTGGTGCAGTTCGCAATGGTCCGTGCCGCCCTCTGCGAGGGCGTCCTCGGCGAGGAGAAGCACGACCTCTTCCTGGACACCCGGGAATACCCGCTCTGTGAACATGATGAGACGCACCCGGCCAAACCGCTCCATCAGGTAGCGGCGGACCTCCGCTGCGTAGTTCACCGATAGCAGTTCCGCAGGCACTACGAGGCCAAGACGCCCGCCGGGGCGTAGGAACTCGGCCCCGTGCACTGTTGCTGCCGCCCACATGGAGGCGAGGCCGGTCAGACCAACACCACCACGAAGAGCCGCACGCCGGCTCGCGAGGCGAGCGGCACCCGAATGATCCTGGTACCGGACGTAGGGCGGATTACCGATAACAACATCGAATCTGCGTTCGCTTGGGACCTCGAAGAAGTCGCCTACTCGGATGCTTGCTGAGCGCCCGGTCGACTCCACCAGACTGGCCGCAGCCCGAGCACTCGGCTCGTGAATCTCGATCCCCTCGAGCTGGGCATGCGCACGTGGCGCCCCGAGCTCGTCCAGTCGACTCGCCGCTGATGTCAGGAACGCAGCTTCGCCACACGACGGCTCCAAAACGCTGTCAAGAGGATCACGGACCGCCCAACGAGAGACGAAGTCGGCCAGCGCCGGCGGTGTGAAGAACGCACCACGGGCCTTCCGCAGCGCGAGAGTGTCCTTAACCTCGGTGGCGGCGGTCTGCACAACTCGAGTCACGCTACTGACCCTTCGTGTAGTGCGTCTGCGAGGATCGCGGCAGCACACTCGCTGACAGACGTGCCTCGACTCGACGCTTCCGCGGCGAGTTGCTCGGCGAGCCCGACGGGCACTCGAACCAATACAGCCTTGCGCTCACCGCGCCAGTGGCGTCGACGCTCCGACGCAGCCACCTCATGTTTCGATTGCACTCGAAAGTTGTATCAACTTCCGCCGACACCTTTCGTGAGGCGCGCTCGAAACTAGCAATCTACGCGGCCACAGGCGAGTTCGTTGGCAGAGGGACGGGTTGGGGGGTCCATAACCGTCCATCTCGAATAAGTGCCCACACGACGTCGACGAGACGTCGGGCCAGCGCGATGAGCGCGTGGACGTGGGAACATTTCTCGCGTCGTTTGCGCTGGTAGAACTCGCGGGACGGGCCGTCGCGCTGCTCGGTGGTAGCGCTGGGGTCTGCGCAAGGTGCCACGCCGGTTTCCGGAGTCGTGCGGTACTGGAGCAAGACCGGCGTAGGCGGCGAGCTTGGCGGCCGAGCCGAACGAGGTGAGATCACCACCGGTGATCGCGACGAGCTCAGCTCCACTTCGGGCGCCGATGCCTGGCACGGATTCGAGAATCCGGGCGTGACGGTGGCGGCGGAACACCTCGGTGATCTGCTTATCCAGGTCGGCGATCTGACGGGTCAGCGTAATCAGTGAGGTAGCCGCGTGTTGCACCAATAGTGCCGTGGTCGCCTCGCCAGGCAGGGTGACGGTCTGCGCGGCCGCGGCGGCACGGGCTTTGTCGATCATCTTCGGGATCGTGGGTCGGCGGACGCCGTGACTGCGCAGGTGGTCGTAGATCTCGTCGTCGGAGACCGAACCGAGCGCTGACGGCGTCGCGAACCGGGTGAGGAACGTTAGACCGGTCAATGTCGAGTAGTCGAAACACCGTTCCAGCGCAGGAAAAATGCGGGTCAGCAGGCCACGCAGGCGGTTGATTCCTCGCGTACGTTCAGCGACCAGGTCGTTGCGATGTCCAGTCAGCAGGTCGAGTTCGATCGCGACGTCGTCGGGCACGGTGATCGTCGCGAGGTCGCCACGTAGGCGGGCTGTCTGGGCGATCACGACCGCGTCGCGGGCATCGGTCTTGCCCTCACCCGCAAACGCACCGGTCATACTGTGCACGACGCGACCGGGCACATAGCGGATCTGCTGGCGCCGTGCAGCCAGCACACCCCGCAGCAGCGCGGACTCCGGTGCGGTCATATCAATCGCCCACACCACCAATTCCATGTCGGCGACCCGGTCTACGAGCGCTTCGATCGCAGGCTGATCGTTGGGAAGCCGTCGAGACCACAGCACCGTTCCCGCCTCGTCGACCGCAGCGGCGTGGTGCGCACGTCGACCGACATCGATTCCTACCCAGACGGTTTCGTCCATACTGCCCCTTCCCCATGCGTCTGGCTCGTCAGGGTGGTTTCGCCGGCACACCTTTACGCAGCGACAAGTTCGCGAACACATCTCAATCAGCGGCCGAAACGACCCGTCACGGTCCGGGGTGGCCTTCCCCGCCGAGCCACCGAGGGCATACAGGTGATTGTCGAGCCACACCCCGAACCGCGGACGAGCGTCCGAGGCGACCGCCCCGGACGTACTCCAACGTAAAGGTGATTGTGCGGGAGCGACGCGGGTTCGGTAGGGCTTGGTGTCGCGGTAGCTCTGGTGCAGTTTGTTTTTGGTCGGCATAATCGCCGCATGTCATCGTTTACGTGGGCTGATTGGGTGCGTTATATTGTGACGCCGCTTGTTATTGTGGCAATTACCGCGATTGTCTCGACACGAAATTCGCGGAAGAAGCCGCATGAGCGGTTAAAGAACTTGGTTGATATTCATAACAGCCTGCCGGACGATATGGATCGGCGCGGTGTAGTTAAGATTGCGATTGCGCGGGAGCTTGTCGATTTTGACCGACGGATGGTCGCGATCAGCGGGGAGTCTGGACCGGGTTCAAGGAGCGGGTTGCTCAACGTCCAATTCCTCATTTGACCCTCGAAATAGTCGCTCGAATCGGAGGATATTTGGCCGTCATAGGCGGAGCTTTTAACGCAGTAGTAGCTGTTGTTAATAGCGGAGGCTCCGCCGCAGCATTTTTGGCAGCCACATCGATCCTCGTTATATCAGTAGGCGGCGGATACCTGTGTTTTCAAATTGCCTCCCATGTGAAGGAGGGCGCGGTGGAGCTGAAGCGGGATCGTGTTGCGGCGTGGATTCTATGAGGGCTGCGGAAAGTCTTGTTGATCTCGGAGTGTTTACCCGGGACGAGAGGTCGGACGGTGCGGACGATAGTTTCACTCTCACCGATTTTGGGAGGTCGGCGTGGGATAAGGCTTTGACCGAGGCGGATCAGCAGCATAGTAGTCAGTGGGTGGAGATTTCACGTGACGGTGGGGCGGAATCGACAGACGCAGGGACGGACGATTGATGAGTACGGGTGCGGGCGAAGCCCGCTCCTTTTATCTGGAGTGTCGGGCCGCGCAGCGGCCGGTCGTTTCGTGCGGGTATTGGGACATGACGGTTGGCCCCGGTGCTGGGCACCGGGGCCGTTGGCCAGCTGGGTTGGGGCTAGTCGAGTGGGTGGAAGATGTGGCCGGCGCCGATGGCGTCGTAGCCGCATCCGTCGCAGATCCAGTATCCGGTGTGGCTGGATGCTCGGATGTGGACGATGTAGCCGGTCCGCTCGAGTAGTGAGGTGAGGGAGCCGGCTTCGGTGGTGTCGAGGCCGGTGAAGTCGGCGTTGACGGTGGCGGCGGCGCAGCTGTCGCAGAGGGTGTAGCTGGCGGTGGTGGCTGTCATGATGTTCTCCGTTCGTTGGGTTCGCCGGGTGGCGGACGTTGGAGACGTGGGGACCGATCGGGGTGGCCTGTCAACCCCGTAGAGTCCGGTGCGCCGGAAGCCACTTTCATGCGAGCGGAGCGAGTGTGGGTGTGAAAGTGGTTGGAGCGCAAGGGCGTAGCGCAGCGGAGAACGGGCGGCAGCCACCGGGCGTGGGTTGACAGGTCGGGGCCTCGATCGGTCACGATTGGTCGACGTGCGCGCGTTGATAGTGAGTGGCTCCTTACTGGGTTGTGGTCGGTTCGGTGTCGGCCGACGCAGCGATAGCGGAGTCGGGTGATAGCGAACACAGCGCTGTGCGACCGTAGGTCGGTCAATGGTGTGCCTGGCCCGCCGGCCTGCCACGCTTTTCGGCCGGCCGGCGGGCCAGACACCGTTGGGATGGTGCGGCCCCGGCTCCTTGTCGAGAGCCGGGGCCCCTCCTGTGGTTTAGGCGGCGGCGTCCTCGTGCTGGGAGTCCTGGGGGTCAATGGCGGCGACGATGGTGCGTGCGGTCGACAGGACGCGGGTGGCGGTGGCCTTGATGAGTTCGAGGTCGCCGTCGGCCCATCCGGCGATGTAGCCGACGGTGTAGCCGCTGGTGTCGAGTCCGAGCATGCCCGCTGCGATGTAGGCGACTGATTCGGCTTCAACTTCGCAGACGCCTTGGTGGGCGACGTAGTCGGCGGCGGCGATGTCGGTGTGCATCAGTGCGTGACCGATTTCGTGGAGAAGGGTCTTCGCCGACTGTGCGGGGCTGAGGCTCCCGTCGACGACGATGCGGCGGGTTCCGTCGGTGGTGGTGTAGCCGTTGGTTTCGCCGGTGATGTCTTCGCGGGCGACGGTCCATCCGTGGCTGGTGATCCATTCGTGGGCGCGGCCGTAGATGTCGGCGGTGTCGTCGCCGGTGAGGCGCTGGGATGGGTTGGTAGCGTTGACCTCGGCCCATGTCTTGGCGTTCTTGTTCTTGCGCAGCATCCAGTCGGTGACCTCGGTGATGGGGTCGGTGTCGGCCTCGTCGAACACGCAGAGGATGGGGAAGCGGGCCTGTTTGGTTTCGACGTCTTCGCCGGTCGTGGGGTCCTCGGTGCGGACCTTTTTGGAGCTGAACCCGTAGATGCGGATTCCCTTGGCACCCTTGCGGACGTGGCGGCCGTGAGCGAGCCATTGGTTATATCCGGCGACCTGGGAGGCGTCGGGGCGCTGGGCGAGGATCAGTAGGAGGTTGCGCAGGCTGTAGCTGTGGAATCGTGCGGCGGAGTCGAGGAAGGCTCGCCATTGGTCGCTTCCGGTGAGGGCGGCGACGTGGTCGGTGAGCGTGGTGTGGAGCTGCTCGGCTGTTTCGCGTCGGGCGGCGGCGCGGGTTTCGCGAGTGGTGGCGCTGACCTTGGTTCGAGTTGTCATCGGGTGTGCCCCTTCGGGTTTCGGCCTGGGCCTAATGCCCTGACCTGCACCTCCATTCTATGTCATGAATGATGACACCGCAAGGTGTGCGGTGGTTATCGTGAGTGTGCTGCAACAGTTTTCGGCCGTTTCCGGGTGCTAGGTCGGTGTGTGTGCGTGCGCTGGGCGGTGGTGGGCGGTAGCGTGGGTTGCATGGTCTCGTCTGTGGAACTGTGCGTGTGGCGTGCGATGGTGCCGCTGCCGTCCCTGGTGGCGGCGATGGTCCTGGGAATCGCTCCCGAGGATCGTGTGGAGTTCGGCTATCCCGAGAACGGGGGATGCACCCTGTAGGTGCATCCCCTCGTTCGTTCTCGGGTGGTGTTCTACTCGTAGGTCGGGAACGTTTCGATGCCGAGCTGATCGGCGGCGGTGGTGGCGTCCATCGCGGTGTTGATTGCCTCCTTGATGTGGTCGGGGTGTACGCCGCTGCGGCTGGCGGTGTCGAGGAGCTGGGCGAAGGATATGGGGGTTTCCTGCTCGGCGGTGATGGCGTCGAGTCCGTGGTTGACCATCGCACCCCCTCCGTCGGCGTAGTAGGCGGCCACGGCGATGGTCATCACGTTGGCCAAGTCCTGGCCGGTGAGCAGGACGGCGCACTGGCGGAATGTCTCGGCACCTGCGCGGGTGTCGAGCATGGCGAGGTAGAGCAGGGCGTCGCGCTTGAGGGGGCCGGTGCGGACGATGGCGGCGACCGCTGCGGCGAGGTCCTCGTCGACGGTGGCGCGACCGTGCATGACGTTGATGAGTTCGCCAACGATGGCCGCGTTATCGAGGGTCTCGGGGTTGGGGATCGTGGCCGGGTCACCGTACTTGGCAAACATCTCTGCCTCCGCGCGGCGGCTCGGGGAGATGCGGCGGCCACGGGCGACGGCGGCGGCGGTGGCGGGGCTGTCGAGGTAGCTGCGGGTGTGGCCTTCGATCTTGTTGGTGTGGTCGATCCATCGGTGCCCTGCGTCGGCGACGGTGGTCGTCTGGATGGTGGTTACGCGGATCCCGGCTGCGTCGAGGGCGTTACCCATGGTGCGACTTGCCGGATGGACGTTGTCGAGGGTGTCGGTGTCGTCGATGGTGATGACGTAGGCGTGACGGACGTGGGCCGATGCGACGGCGTCGGCGATGACGGCGGCGATACCCTCGCCGACGATCGCGAGGTCGTGGCGGGCGGTGGGGCTGGCGACGCGTCCGTCGTGCATCCCGATGACGACGAGTGAGCGCTCGGGAATGAAGCCGATGAGAGAGGGGATGGCGGCGAGAAGCTGGGTAGCGGTAGTGGTCTGGTTGCTGTTCATGGTGTGCCCCTTCGGGTTTCGGTCTGGGCCTGGTGCCCTGACCTGTACCTCCATTCTATGTCATTAATGGTGACATCGCTAGTTGTGGCGCATATTC
>NZ_JBVHVX010000032.1:0-20199 GCF_055564615.1 Agromyces sp. NPDC029043
CACGCCGCCGGATACGATTCCACTGCACCCGCGCCCAGCGGGCCAACATCCAGCAATTCCACTGCTGAGCAGTGCCCGGCTAACCTCGAAGAGCCGGCATCTGCTGCCAATTGGCTGCAAACTCTATCTCTGGCGGGTTCCGAACCTGAAGTCGTGCCTAGTTGTCGAAGGTTGCTCCGCCGAACTCGGACAGCGCGGTCACGCGTTTGGCAGTTTACGCGCCCCTCGCCGCCCGCTAACGATGGCACTTTCTACGCCAGGGACCGTCGACGGCTTTCCATCCTTGGGGAACAGACGTGCGCTGATTGCACCTGGCGATGGCAGGTCGTTCGCGGGGTATTCCTCCGATGGCGTCCGCCCGATCTCGCCGATCGTCAGGAACTCGCCGGCTGCGAGATCCTGGAAGGTACTCACGATGTGCTGTCCAATGTCACGTCGGCGTGAACCTGCTCGGCGAGTGTGCCGCGTCTGCGTAGTCGCAACAGATCGCTCACGGTCAGGTCGAAGGTCCCGATCGCTTTCCAGGATCACTTCGTACACTTGCGCTTCATCAGGGCGGGGCCAAAGCCGAATAGCCACACTCGCCAGCATTTGGGAGCGTTGCTCGATAGCGTCGGCGTTCCAGATGGGCGGCAGCAACCGGTTCATCGTCAACGCCGAGTGCTTGAGGAGGCTCTCGCGCTTGGTGTCCCAGGCGCCGTTGGAGATGCTCGAATTGAGCTTTCCAGTGATCAACGTGAGGTTTCCAATCGTGTGGACCAGTTCGTCTCGACGTTCGTCCTCGACAACGTCGGCCGCGCCGAGTCGCCAGTGCTCATGCCACGCTTGGGGCATGAGGTGTTCGACCGAGAGCTTTTTACTCGGCGGCACAGCTTCGGTCCTGTCTGTGGTCAGATCATTTTCAAGCGCTAGGAGCAGCCTCTGCAATCGATCACGCTTCAACAGCCGATACAGTTGCAGCTGGGACATGTCGGCAACAATCTGAGCGTCCGTTGGCCACACACCGGAATCGGAACGCTGGCCGACGAGGAACCGCTCAACGACGGTGTCAGCGCTCTCCGATGCCGATTCCAGCCGCCGGGTAAGCTCCAGGAACAGGCGGTTGTAATTCTTTGGCGTGATCCGGCATATGGCTCGGCGCACGAGGTATGCCTCCAGCAGCGCCAGCGCCCGCTCTCGTTGCGATCCATCAGAGTTTGCGAATAACCACAGCAGGACCGGCATTATCGTCTGGGTATCAACGATCTCCAGCCGGTCGAGGACACTCTTCTCTGAATCCGAGGCGATCGTACGATCATCGATTCCTGCATACACGCTCGCGTACCGCGACAGTTCGCGAAGGAACTCCGCGGCCGCCTCTCTATCGCCATCGAAGTATCCGCGAGCCTGTGGGAACAGTTGGTGAACTTGCACTTCGCGCTGGAGGAGGACAGTTAGAAAGTAGCCGACGAAGACATCAAGCCGCGGACGCGTAAGCCTCCCCACGCGCACTTCCTTCTGCCACTGCTCAGCCTCGAGTGGTTCCCAATACCTCTGGTAAAGAGCCTCAACGTCGTCCACATTGTCTTGAAGAGTGCGGAAGAGGGCATTCTTGATCAGGTCAGAGGCCCGCAGAGCGGTACCGCGGGCATTGAGGGTCTCGAATATGACCTGTGCGTTGTCCTCCGCGTCCAGGTCGATCACCACCAATTCAAGATGTTCCAGCACAACCTCAGACAGACCGTCAAGAGCATCCTCCACTTCCTCTCCGGACCCACATGCGGCGACCAGATCCTCCAGACGCCCCCGGAAGTACAAGTAGGCCCGTGGAATCTGAGAAAAGCCCGGGTCCGAAGTGCTGTCTCTATACTCACCGCGCATGACATCTATGTACGGCGTGCGGTCATGGTTCGTTGGATAGAGCTTGAACTCCTCCTCCGGCCGGTCGATCAGGTCGGAATCATTCTCCAGAGTTTTCCGCAAGTGGTTGAATAGCCGCGTCCTAATCCCTTGCGCAATGTAGGTGTCACGCAATGCAGCGATAAACAGCTGAAGCGTCGTGAGTCGCTGCTGCCCATCGATGACCTCGCGGACTTCGAGGCTGCCCAACGCACCACGTTTCTGTTCCAGCACGATGGCGCCTAGGAAGTGAGGCGGAGTGTCGGCATCATCACGACGGTCGAACGCGGCCAGGATGTCCTCCCACAGTGGAGCCCATTGTTCCTCCTCGTCCCACACGTAGGGCCGCTGAAACAGCGGCACGACTAGACGTAGGTCGCTGCGAAACACTGATTTCAACCTTCGCGGATGCGCCTCCATGACCTACTCCCTCTACACTCGTGACCTCTCACTACTACCACTTCGTTGAGTCCACTTCGCCACTGCTCGTCGAACGACCTTAAGCGAGACGATTGATGGCTCACCGCGGTCGAGTCCGTGCTCACCGGCCTCGCCAAAGCCCGGGCCGGTTTCATCGACGATCGCGAACGGACCGCTGTGGGCCTCACGGCTCCCACCGGCGCCGCCAAGACCGTGATCGCTACCGCGGTGCTCGAAGGGATCTACAAAGGGACCTCGTCCCGGGCGCCGAGGCCCGACACGACGGTCCTGTGGATCACTGACGATCGCTCGCTCAACGCCCAGACGATCGCCAAGATCACCCAGGCTTCGGGCGGCGCCATCGACATCAACCGCATCCGGTTCCTCGGGGACACCGACCACCGCACGCTTGAACCCGGGTACATCTACTTCGTCCACATCCAGGCGATGCAGAAGAACTCGACGCTGCATGCCGTCCGCCCGACGGCACGAAGAACGACAAGCGCACCCACGGCGCGTGGGACATGATCGCCAACACCGTCCGTGAGCGCGGCGAGGACTTCCTGGTCATCTGGGACGAGGCGCACCGGGGCTCGGGCACCAAGAACACCGATCGCAAGTCGATCGCTGGCACGATCGTCGACGGGGGCACCACCAATATCGGAACCGCTCAGCCGCCGGCACCGGTGGTGCTGGGCATCTCGGCGACGCCGGATCGGTTCCTGGCCGCTATGAACGCCGCCAACCGCACGCCTCGCCTGGTCGAGGTCAAGGCGGGCGATGTCCGCGAGTCCGGGCTGCTCAAGGACCGCATCCTGCTGCGCAGTCTCGGCGAGTCGCAGTCGGCGGACAACACCATGCTCGCCCTGGCCGTCGAGGATCTGAAGTCCTCCGACGAGGCCTGGCGCATCCACCACGAGGCCACCGGTGACCGCCTCGTCGAGCCGCTGCTGGTCGTCCAGGTCGAGCAGGGCCTGTCCCCAGCGAAGGAGGAGGCACGCCTGGCCGAGATCCTCGCAGTGGTCGAATCGGCGTGGCCGGTGCTGTCCGACTACGCCGTGGCCCACGCCTTCGGCGACCACGGCCCGTACAAGGTGGGGGACAAGACTGTCCGTTACCTTCCGCCCGAGGCCATCTCCGGCGACGACCAGGCGCGCGTGGTGCTGTTCAAGTCAGCGCTCACCACGGGCTGGGACTGTCCGCGGGCCGAGGTCATGATCTCGTTCCAGAACAAGGACAGCTACACCGAGATCGCCCAGCTGATCGGGCGGCTGGTCCGGACCCCGCTGGCCAAGCGGCTCGACGGGGGCGACGACCGGCTCAACGAGGTCGCCGCGTGCCTGCCGGGGTTCCGCACCGAGCACGTCGCCCGCGTCGTCAACGCGCTCACCGAGGACGAGACCGTCGAGGTTGACGTCGTCATCGCGCCAGTTGTGTGCGAGAAATCGGCTGATGTACCCGCTGAGCTGTTCGACCTGCTCGACACCTTGCCGTCCTACACCCGGCAGCGGACGTCGTTCAGTTCACGCACTGCTCAGTTGATGCGCCTGGCTGCGGCCCTGACCGAGCACGGCCTGGTCAAGCAGGGCTCCGCCAAGGCCAAGCAGTGGATCGTCGACCAGATGCGGGCCGCGGATGGCAAGCGCAGCAACGAGATCGACGCGAAGGTCGACGACGTCATGTCGCTGACGATCAGCACCACGATGCTCGCCTACGGCGAGGCGATCATGCAGAGAGTCGGCAAGTCGGACACCGCCACCAACGAACGCGACCTGGAGAGCTACTTCGGCAAGGCCAAGCGGCTGCTCCCGGACGGCTCGGCCAACTGGTACTACAACGGCCTGTGCGACCGCGGCGAGGACGACATCGACGCCTCGGCGCGCCTCGTCGCGATGGCCGACCTCGGCTTCAAGACGGTCATCGAGGACCAGGCCGCCGCCCTCATCGACGACTGGCGCAAGGAGCACGCCGCCAAGGTGTCAGCCAAACCCCGGCACGTCCGCGAACAGATCGAGCCGCTCTGGCACCTCGGCGGCACCCCGATGCTGCCGACGACCGTCGAGGTCCGCGACGCCTACCCCGCAGCGACCGAGAAGGTGCGCGGCAAGACCGTCGAGGCGATCGAGACCTACCCGTCGCACATCTACGTCATCCCCGACGGCAAGCCCCACGCCGGCGGGTTCCCGGTCGACACCTCTCGCTCCTCGTGGGAGCAGGAGGTCCTCGACGCCGAGCTCGCGTCCGAAACACTGGTCGGCTGGTACCGCAACCCGTCCTCTGGCCGGCACGCGCTGGCGGTCCCGTACGAGTTCGGCGACAAGCACCAGCTCATGCACCCAGATTTTCTGTTCTGGCACGACGACGGCGACGGCGAGCACGTCATGGACATCGTCGACCCGCACCGCTTCGACCTCGCCGACACCTCGGCGAAATGGTCGGCGCTCTCGCGCTACGCCCAGGACCACACCGACCGCGTCCGCCGGTGCCTCGCCATCGCGAAGGTCGGCGGCTCGCTGCGCGCCCTCGACCTCACGGTCCCAGGTATCGACAAGCGCATCGCCGCGGCCACGAACCAGAACCTGATCACGGCCATCTTCGACGCCGAAGGCATGTCGTATCCGTGAGACGCGCACCGTATGTCCGTGGTGACTGACAGAATGTCCGGGTGAAGACGCACTCGAAGCTGGTGACGACCACGTCCAGAAGCTCGCTCATGAGAACGACCCCATCAAGGCCGTGATCGAACTGGTCTGGAACAGCCTCGATGCCGACGCGCACCGCGTCGACGTAGTCCTGCATCGGAGTCAGACAGATGTAGTCGTCGGTGTCGAAGTCAACGACGACGGGCACGGGATGGCGCCCAAAGAGATTTCGGCAGCGTTCAGATTCGTCGGCAACTCCTGGAAGCGGACGGCGCTGCGCGCAGCCGGGACGAGAAGCGCCCGCTGCATGGGAAGTTCGGCCAGGGTCGACTTCGAGCCTTCGCGCTGGGCACGAAGGTCACCTGGGACACCGTCGGCGACAGCACCGACGGCAAGCGTTTGCGATCGAACACCCACAATTCGCGCTCAAGGATCTTGTGCAGGTGGTCGCGCTCGCCGACCAGCTTTGTTTCGCAGCAACGAAGCGCTGAGCGCGATCCGTTTCGGAAAGGTACGCCAAGTCAACGCCGTCCTCGCGGGCCATCTCGATGAATAGCAGGAGCGGACCGACTGTGCTGTCGATACTGTCCATCGCTGCGAAAACCGTGGGAGTCCGGATCAACTGCGCGACAGTGAATCTCACCACCGGTCGAATGTCGACATTATCGAGGTCGGCACCCTCACGTAGCTCTTTGAGGGGTCGGCCAGCGGGTGACTCGATGTCCGTGCCGAGCCACCTTTCAACGGCATCGGTTTCCACGTCATCAACCCCTTCGCAGTTGTAGAAACGCTTCCGCACAGCGCTATTCGAAACCGAAAGCCGCAAAGGCTCGTTGCTCCGGCGGTCCAGTACCGAGATGTGATCCTCGGAGTCAGCCCACCCGCGTAGATAGGCACGGGGTACCACATGCTGGTGCGTTATGAGCTTGGCCATCGCGAGACGCTCTCTACCCGTCTCATATGGTGGCTCGGCGTGGCGAGAGTTCTGGAGGCCTCGGCGCCAGAAGGCTGGCGCCTGATCCGGACGTTCGTCACAGCGACATGTCCTCCTGATTCAATTCAGTCAGGTCGACGTTCCAATCGCAGTCGCTATCACTGAGAGTCGTCGACATGACCGCCGTGCCGCTGACTGCGATGAGGATCATCTCAGGGCTCTCGCCAGTCTCGTCATCGCTGTCGTCGATCTTGACCACCTCTGCATCGCACTCGAACTCAAAGAACGCCAACACCTTGAACACTCCGCCGTCATCGCTCATGCGGCCGAAGTTCACGTTCCACGTCCCGTCGGCGAGGTCCGGGACCACCGCCTGCGGTAGCTCTCGGTACCTGGGGAAATTGAAGACCTCGCCTGTGAGGTCAACATACTCACGAGGCGCGACATCGACGGGATTGTTCCATAGGTAGGCCTTGAGTTCGGCCGAGAGTTCTTGCATGAGGACGTCCGCGAGCCCGCGTGAATCGCAGCCGAGCGTTTGCATCGCGGCTGTCTGCGCGGCTCGGCCTCGGTTGTCGACCGTGAACTTGAGCGCCGCACCTAGTCGCACGGGCGGGTTGACACCAAGGCAGTCGTCGTCCTCGTAGAGCTCGGTCTGGTTGTCGACGTACTCCTGATCAAGGAGGACCGGACGATGCCTGACCGCTTCGAAGAACTTGGCCGGGCGGTGGTCGAGCAGGCCTTCGATCGCGTACGGGGCGATGTCGTCGAGGACACTCTGCACTTCTGGGTCATCGAGATTCGAGTCCGCGAGAAACGCCAGCGCCCGAGCGAGGCCGGTGACTGCTTCCTCGGCGTCGAGGAAACTGTCGAACACCTTCTGGACCTCTGGCGCTACTTCCCGCGCCTTCTGGACGGCGGCGTCCACAGATCCCATTCCCACACGGTCGCGTTTCATGAGGTTGCACGGCCCGCAGATGAGAGCCAGATTCGACAACCCGTCGAAGTCGATCTCGCTGTACGCCGGATCACTCGCTCTCGCCTTGGGGTGCAGGTGGTCGATCTGCGCAAAACGCAGCTCGATCGGTTCTCCGTTGAAGTAGCACCTGCGGCCCCACACCTTGTAGAGCGCCAACTTGATCAACCGATTAATACCCGCATCCCTGCTGTATCGAGCAGGACCTCGTCCGAGCCCGGCCACGCGTCGTCTGCGTCCAGCCACGTGTCACTACCCTTCGTCTGCCTGAGAGTCGCCACCTACCTGACGATGATGACAACACGACTTGAGCCACATATCCCAGTCTCACTGGGGTACACCCCAACTGGGCGTGTGGAGGTGTCCGACGATCCGTCCGAACATGGTCTGTTCTCGATTCGATTGACACAATTCCAGTTGAACTCCCCCGATTCGCCACGCTCGGGTGGGGTAAGTCCCCTGTGGTGGTGGGGTTTCGGGGCTGAGGTGAGCCGCCGCTGAGCGTGTCGGTGGCCCTGTTGAGGTGGGCCATCGCGTAGTGGTCAATGAGTTACCTCTCACAGTGACTCACAGAAGGACACACCACACGATGACCCAGGACCATTCTGCCTTGCTCGCGCAGCTTGATGCACTGACCGCCGCTGATTCCGGGGCGGTGTTCGCCGAGTTGATCCGAGCGGGGCTGCAAGCCCTGATCGAGGCTGAGGCCAGCGAGAAGATCGGCGCCGGCCGCTATGAGCGTTCCGCGGAACGCGCCACCCACCGCAACGGCCACCGATCCAAGACCGTGTCGACGACCTCGGGTGATGTGGAAGTCAAGATCCCTAAGTTGCGGGCCGGGTCATTCTTCCCCTCGCTGTTGGAACGGCGCCGTCGCATCGACAAAGCCCTGCACGCGGTGATCATGGAGGCCTACGTGCACGGTGTATCGACCCGCAGTGTCGATGACCTCGTGGGCGCCCTCGGCGTCTCGACCGGGATCTCCAAATCCGAGGTGTCACGTATCTGCGTGGGCCTGGACAAGGAGATCGCGGCGTTCCGGGAGCGGCCGTTGACCCACACCGAGTTCCCGTACGTGTTCGCTGATGCCACCTTCTGCAAGGTGCGAGTCGGCGCCCACGTCGTCTCCCAGGCCCTTGTCGTGGCCACTGGGGTGTCGATGGACGGAACTCGCGAGGTGCTAGGTACCGCGGTCGGCGATAGCGAGTCGTTCGAGTTCTGGCGGGAGTTCCTCGCCTCACTCAAAGCACGCGGCCTCGCGGGGGTGCATCTGGTGATCTCCGATGCCCATGCCGGCTTGAAAGCGGCTGTGGCCCAGCAGTTCACCGGATCAGCGTGGCAACGCTGCCGGGTGCATTTCATGCGGAACTTGCATGGTGCGGTCTCGACCAAGCAGGCGCCGGTGGTGACCGCTGCGGTCAAAACCATTTTTGCCCACACCGAGCCGGCCGAGGTTGCCGCGCAGTGGGATCAGGTCGCCGACACCCTCGAATCCTCGTTCCCGAAAGTGGCGGCGATGATGGCTGAGGCCAAACCCGACGTGCTTGCGTTCACCGCGTTCCCGAAGGCGCATTGGCAGAAGATCTGGTCGAACAATCCGATCGAGCGGTTGAACAAGGAGATCAAGCGCCGCGCTGATGTCGTGGAGATCTTTCCCAACCCGGCCGCGTTCCTACGGTTGGCCACCGCCGTGGTGATCGAAGCCCACGACGAATGGCAAGTCACCCGCCGCTACCTCTCTGACATCAGCATGGCCGAACTGTGCAAGGTCATCGCCGCCAAACACAAGGCCGCCGAACAGGTCGACGCACCACGCCAAATCGCCTAACATTCACCACGACTCGTTGATCACAACGCGTGGTTCACGTCGATCCGAAGTCCACCACCCCACGGGGCACTGCCCTCGGGTGTGCTCCCGCATCCGGACCGTAGATCGACCGCATGCCACGTCTGCATCCGAGAGTGGGATCGGAAACAGGGCTCCCTTGTCGCGACCCTGTCTTGCGAGAGCATCTGCATTGACTTGGACACCACTAGTGCAACGAGAAGCCGGAGTAGTTCCGCGGCCGAATCGGCAGACCGGCGATTAGACGACGTGCGGCCCGGTCGGACACTGAAACATGTTGGCGCGGGGTGGTTTAGACCGCTGTCCGCGCCTGCTCGGGCCCGCCGTAGCGGGCGAGTAGCCATTTGGCATGCGATATTTCGCTGCGGGTTCGGATGGCCTCAGCGCTTCGGGGTTCGGCCACTCTTTCATTCAGATGGGTGGTTAAGAGCTTGACGCGCCTCATCAGGAGTTCGCGCGTTCGGTAGAACTCTTGGCTACATGCTGGTCCGCAAAAGTAGGGCAGGTTGCCACGGGAGCGGACGTAGTCGCACTGGTTGGTGCAGCCGGGGTTGAGGCAGTAGGCAGTTTCGGGCAGTGGTGCGAGTTTCCGTGGACGCCGGGTTCGTGGCACGTGGGAATCGGACGCAGAGGTCACGGTATCTCCTCGGTTGTGTGCTTCGATAGCTCCAATTGTAGTGCAGCGGAGATGGTCGTAGACGCCCTCTGTGTGCGTTCTTACGATTCCCCCGCGCATGGAAATCGCGGCTTGCAGTGGACAGCGGGGTATCGCGGAAGTATCGTCTTCTACGAGCCTTCTCGCGTTACCGATAGGAAGGGCGCCGTGGTTGCAGCCACGACGCCCTTGCGTGTGAGGGCCCCGATGACCGTCCAAGATCTGAGGAGCCTTCACATGGGCGATTCTAGTTTTGTGGTGCGACAACCGCCACGTCACCGCATGCTCTCCGCGATGCTGTGTTCGGCGACGTGGCCGCTGCGGTAGGCGCTCGCGCGCACCGGCTCCCTTTATCTCCGCCCCCTTCGTCCGATGGCGAGAAGTCTCCGCGTCGGCCGCTTGTCCGGCGGTGGCCGCTACGGGTCCGGTTGATGGATGGCGAGTCGCTGGTGTCGTACCTGGAGCGGACCGGTGCACGGTTCGATGTGCCGGTAGCGGAGTTGCTTCACGAACTGGGGATCGCTGTACCCGCGCGGGTTCAGGGGTTGGTGGCCGGACTCGACGACGGTGCAGTGGCGGCGATCGCGACCGCGTCGGGTCTGGCTGTGTCCGCACTTGACGACGCGACGCTGGATCGCTACGTCGGCTTGGGTCTGTGTCGCGATGAGCGGGCGGGCTCGGGGATTTCGGAGAGTCGGTGGAGGATCTTCGCGCGGCAGACCGGGTCGCGAATGTGTCCGGAGTGTCTCACCGACGATGACGGTGCCTGGCAACTCGCGCACCATTTGACCTGGTCTTTTGTGTGTGTGCGGCATCGGTGCGTCTTGGTTGACGCGTGTCACGAGTGTGGTCGGGGGCAGCGGATCGGGGAGCGCCGATTTCATCTCGATGCGCCGCCCTACGCGTGTTGGCACCGCCAAGCCGGAGTTGGCACCCGACATGGGCGGGCCAGCCGGTGTCTCGCTGACCTTCGTACATCGCCTGTGGAGCACCTAGATGCGGAGCATCCGCTGCTGGCGGCCCAGGTTTGGGTGAATGACACAATCGTGGGCTGGGAGCACGGCGAACCCGTCGACCTTGCGGGTGTGCAGATGCCGGCGGTGGCCGCGCTGGAAACCGTGTCGGCACTGATCCGGCAGATCGCCGGGTCTGGCGGCATCAGACCCGACGAGTGGGTAGTCCATCACGGGGTAGCGCACCCGCGGCGGCTACCGCCACTGCCTGAGGCCGCCGCATCACGGCCGACTGGACTCGCTGGGCTGTCTGACCTGGCAGGCGACGCGACGAGTTTCGGCATCCATGTCGCGGTGGCGCTCGACGTGCTGCGCGCTCCCTCGATCGATGTAGCCGCACAGACATTGGAGCGGATCGCCGATCGTGCGACCGACGATCGTGGCGAGCCGATGGAGCTGGCGGCAAGCCTGGATCGGCTTCGTGCCCAGACCCGTGCGCCGTCGGCGATGCTGGATGCGGTGCACGTGCGCGCGCGTGCAGAGTCGCTATCGGTGGGTGAGCAGATCTCGGTGCGGGCCGCCAGCCCGATTCCTCGACGTCCTGGGGTTCCCGTGTCACATCCGCTGGTCACCGCTCTCGGCCATCACGTCACTCCGGAGTCCCCCCCGTCGATTCCGGCACACCTTGTGCCCCAGATGATTTGGCCTTCAGTGGCCCAGCAGCTACCCCGCACCACACAGCAGAACACGCCGACATTTGGTGCCGCCTCAGCGATGACGCTGGTCCGCACCGGCACCTACCTGCCGTGGCCCACCGTCGCGGCCCGCCTCTGCGTGCCCGAATCGATGCTCGGAGGGACCCGCGCGCAGCTCGCTGCCCAGCAAAAGCGGGGAACCCTGCCTCAGTTCCTGGCGGTCCTCGATGATGTGCTGACCACACTCCTGCAATCGCCGCCACCCATCAACTACGCACGGCGGCGCCACACATTTCGGGACCTCGATGCTGTCGGCCCCCGACGGTTTCGCCGCGCCTGCAGCGTGGCCGGAGTCGCCGTCACCGAGCGCCGCCGGCGGTTCGCAGGTCTGCTGCTGTGGGAAAAGCTCACCGGCGGCGACATCCGCACACGAACTCCCGCGCTGACGACACGGGACCCGGCTGACCGCAGCGCGTACGCCGCGTTCTGTCAGCACGAAGCGCACGACCTGGCGGGCTTCTTCGAGCTCGAAGCTGAGAGACACCTCTTGAAACACCGCATCGACGAACCGGTGTGGTGGGAGCCGGTCTGGGATCCCGACCGCGGCATCTGGGAATCTCCAAGTGACACTCCCCAGCGACACCTCTACGGGTGGACGTCACCATCGCGGCAGACGACGCTTCGACAGTCATCGCGCTTCGTCGACTACTCCGGTGATCCGGTAACCGACCTCATCCAATCCGACATTGATCTTGTCGCGCTCCACCGCATACTCACCTGCGCCGACACGTCCAACGCGTTGGAACTGTCATGGCCGCAGCATGCCGCACTGATCGACATCCTGGCTCGACACGAATGGATCCGGCCATCACCAACCGGGCACCACCTGACACCCCGGGCGCAGCGACTCCTCGCGAGTCTGGAGGCATCCTGGGGGCAAGCGCCCGCCCAGTGGGAAGCGATCCTCGACCCTCTACCAGAAGTATTGCAGGACAACACTATCGACACCGACTATGCTGCCGGGTCGGCGAAGGGGGCGTGATGACCAGTCCCACCCGTCGTCAGCTTGCTGACGAGCACGCCTGGCGTGTCTACTCTCAATGGTGTGCGGCGGTCGGGGTGCCGACGACGCCGACGACGCGGCACTCTCTCGACCGGTTCGTGGGCTGGCTAGCCGACGTGGATGTGGGCCTTGACCACGTTTTCGAGCTGGCCCAGATTCGTCAGCAGCTCACCGCTATTAGCACCCGGGAGGAGCTAGAAACCGGGCGTGCTCTTGGCGGCGATGTCGTCGAGGAGCTACTCGACGACTGGTGGTATCGACAGCCTGAAGCTCGCCGCACTCGGGACTCTTCGCCGTCAAAATATCTGGGCCGCAGCCATATACGGTCCCTTCTGGTGGCCACCCATCGGTCATCGACTCAACCCCCGCAGTACTGCGGGTTGCGTGCCGTTCGAGACGAAGCCGTGGTGCACCTGCTCTACACTGCGGCACTGCGCGTCGGTGAGGTCTGCGACTTGCTGGTCTCTGATGTCCGCTTCTCGGAGAACGGTGGCTTGGAGATTCTTGTACGCCAACCATTTACCCGGGTAGTGCGCGTGACAGCGGCGGCTCGACCTGTCACCTGCGGATGCTGTGCCATTCATGACGCGATCACCGATGCTGCTCAGTGGGATTATGACCCGATCATCAGGCCGGTCAGGATGCGTGCCCGCCACGCGTGCGTGACACCGCTGCCGTCGGCATTGCCTGGCGGCTATCTGGTCAGATCTGTGGGCGTCACCGGCGCACTGGGGTCAGGGGTGACAGCGATGACCGCGGTGCGTATCGAGACAATCCTGCGCAATGTTGTGGGCAGCTCCGAGGTGTCGGCCGCGCTGCACGAGCGGATGACCCCGGCGCTGCTCCGAAGCTCCCGATACGCCCAGTGCGCCATTGATAACCTCGCAGATCCTGAGGTGCTTGCCCTATTCGGCCACACCTCGACGCTCACCGAAGTGCGCCGCCTGCGAGCGGCGCTGTTTCCCTGGATTCGGGTGCTCCTTGACGGTCAGGATCTCGCTATCGCACCGGCCCCCGCCTCCGGGTTCACCGACCTGGGAGCAGGCCTATGACCCCCGACGTGGCTTGCCGTATCAAAGATCCCGTCGGCACATTCACCGATCTCGATTTCCATCAGGCCACCATCGATCACATTCTTGCATCCGCACCAGTCCGAGAGTTCCGGTTCTATCGCGACAAGAAGCACTACTCAGGCTGGACGTACAGCGTTACCACCGGCGACTATGTCATCTACGAAAGTCTCATCGAGTGTGCTCGCGTTGAGATCGCGGACTTCGACCCCGACGTGGTGGGTATCGCGGCGCAGCCCTTCCAAATCACTTGGGTTGACCCGAAAGGCAAGCGACGTAGGGCAATACCCGACTACTTCCTAGTCGGACGCGATCGACAAGCCACTGTCGTCGAGGTCAAGTCACGACGCGGACTGTCGCAGAGAAAGACTCGGGACAAGCTCAACCGCGAGCGAGATGTCGTGCTCGCGAGAGGGTGGGCCTTCGAGCTATGGGTGTTCGAGGACCAAAACGGTTGCCGGCTACGCAACATTATGGCTCTGTCTGGCTACAAACACCCACTGCGCATCGATGACGAAACACTGCGCGCCGTACACGAGCTGCGGTGCGACGGCTACTCGGTAGCAGAAGTCATCAAAGCACTGCCCGAGCATCCGCGGGCTCTGGTGATCCCCGCGATCTGGCATAACGTCTGGACCCACCACTTTTGGGTGGACCTCGACTCCAAAGAGATCGATTCCAGTACAGTGCTGCATCTTTCGGAGCCCGTCTAGCGTCACCAACCCTGCAACATCCATCACAGAGAGCTGCAGAATGAAGACACCGAAACCCGCCAGACTGTCGGTAGCCCTGCGCGTCGGCGAGATCATTACCTACAACCAGAAGCGCGCCAGGATAGCGAGCCTATTCAATCGTCGAGTGCGCCTCGACGTGCTCGGTGGCCACGAAGTCGACGACATGGATGTCGTCGACTTTCTCCAAAGCCTGCGTCTGCCCGAGGATCTCGACGCCGCCGATGACGAGGACCTTCTTGCCGCAGAGCCGTTCGCCGAACATGAAGCATTACTGCCCTGGCAGCGGAGCGAGCTCGAACACCGAATCGAGTTGCTGCAGTGGATCATCGCCCAGGAAACACAGGGCAAAAGGTTCAAAGACCTCATTCTTGACGCTGCCGCTGAACTTGACTGCGGTGAACGTACCGTGCGCGGATGGCTGACCCGATACCGGCAAGGACATGATCCCGTCGATCGCCGATGGCTCGGACAGCCGTCGGCTCGCATTGACCGGCGATGGATCGCCCTCGCCAAAGAACGCATTGTCGGCATGTACGGAAAGCCTCGCCGCACCTGCGACACCTTCATCGACGAGGTCAACGAGGAGTACCTCGCCACCTACGGCGACGACCCTGACCACCAACTGCCATCATGGGCGAGTGCGTACCGGTGGATCAAACGACTGGGCTTCAAGAAATCCGTCTTCGATGACTCCACCGAAACGATGCGCTCCAAAGCCGACCGCGACAAAGGGCCGGGCGGGAAGCTGATTGCCTGCTACCCCGGCGAGTACGTCATGCTCGATACCCACACCTTGGATCTCTGGGGTCGCGACCCCGTCACGAACCGATCCATCACCTTGCAGATCACCACAGCAATCGACCTGTTCAGCCGCGAGATCTGCGCGCTACGCGTGACCGCCGAATCGACGAAATCCGTCGACATGGCGGCGGTCCTGTTCGAAATGATCCACGGACAAGAAGCACCCACCGACACTCCAGAGAACGCGACCTTCAACTACCGCGGAATACCGAAAAATATTGTCTTCACTGAGGACTCCACGATGTGGGGTATGCCATCGATCATCCCCACCACGCTGATCACCGACCACGGAAAGGCGCTCCTCAACTCCCACACCCTCGCGGTGTGCCGAGCATTTGGTATCAGAATCCAACCGGCGCAGGCCTACAAACCGACCGACAAAGCGGTCATGGAGCGCTTCTATCGAACCCTCGAGCACGATCTGATCCAGCAGCTGTCGGGGTACAAGGGCAACAAAGTCGACCACAAGGGACGCGATGTTGAAAGGGACGCCTACTATCACCCACACGAAGTAGACCAGATCATTCGCAGATACGTGTGCGGGCAGTACCACAAGGATGGGCACAGCGGCATCGTGGACCCGCGACAGCCCGGGCTGGAACTGAGCCCGAACAGTGCTTACGAATCAGGTATTCATGCCGCTGGGCTGCTCAGAGTCCCACGACGCATGGAGGACGCATACTTGTTCCTGGAAGCCAAGTTTCGCTACATCCACCACTACGGCGTCGACATCAACGGGCTGCGATACAACGTGCCCCGCGCCGATCCCGCATTCGCCGAACTGCGCGACGTCCGCAGTAGCCGCAAGGGCCGATACCCGGGCCGCTACAGCTTCCGTGTCAACCCATCGGATCTGCGATACATCTACTTCCAGCGACCCGACGACGGATCTTGGCACACAATCCCGTGGGAGTACGCCGAGAACATGTCCATGCCGTTCAGCAGAGACATTTCCGAAGAAGCACGCACCCTGGCAGTGTCACGAGACCGCTCCGCGCGCAAACAAGCGATCAGAACCATCATCAGAGACTTCGATGCAGGCCTGGCCAACAACCGTCGACAACGACGAATCGCCACCCAGTACGCGACAGCAGGCACCTCGACCAGCTCACCCAGTGCTGTTGCCGCATCCTTGCTCGACGCCTTCGACAAAGTGGAGGCCGACAAGATCCGAGCCACAGACACCGAACTCCTCACCGACGATCTCGATGACGATGAACCGCTAGAACAAGTCCTCCTGCCCGCAGCGGTACACGCAGGCAGCGAGGACGACTACTACAGCGACGCCATCGAGGAACGCGTATGACCGCGCGCAACCACCGCCTCATCACATCCCCACTACCGGCGTCGCTGCTGACAAAGGAGGACTGGCACCGATTCACCATCGCCGAACCGATCACACCGCCCCCGCGCCTCACCACAGACGAAATATCACGCTTGAGTACACGGGAAACACAGATCTACAAACACAACCGATGCGTCTGGCACGCCCACTACGGAGTGTTTCCCACGCACCAAGTCGTCACACTGCAAAACCACATCAGCACCGTCCTCGACGCCAATCAACACCCCATCGGACGCGCCCGCACGAGCATCCTGCTCGAAGCAGACTCGGGGCTGGGCAAAACCTCCCTCATCGACGACCTCCTCAAAGCCAAGGACCGTGAAATCCGCTCCATCAAGGGCGATCTCACCGACGCCGGCGACGACAGACACCCCATACTCAGAGTCAGCATCTTCGGCGGCAAAGTCACCTTCCTCGGCTTCATGGAACGCGTCGCGAAGTTCTTCGCCGTCCCCGGGCGTGGTCGACCATCGCAATCAAAACTCTTCGAACAATCGCTCAACCACATCGTCAACTGCGAAGTGGAAGTCGTCTTCATCGACGAAGTGCAGAACCTCCCCTGGACACCAGGAACCCAAGACACCACCCGAGAGTTTCTACGAGCCCTGTCCAACCAAGCCCGAGTCACCGTCATCTACGCCGGTGTCGACGTCACCGAAGGCGGATTCTGGGGCCCCGAACACTCCCAACAACGACGCAGAACTGTGAAAACCCTTGACCTGAAACCATATTCGATCCTCAACACCGACGGGCGACGCGAATGGATCACCATCCTCAAACGCCTCGAACATCGCCTGATCCTCGCCAACCACAAGCCCCGAACCTTCGAGCAACTCGCCGAATACCTCTGGGTGCGCACCGACGGGAACCTCAAATCACTCGACACCCTCTACCTCGCGGCAGCCGCACAAGCAATCACCACCGGCACAGAAGCAATAACCGAAGCGCTCCTAGTAACAATCGACACCGACTACGCATCCCAAGAACACCATGACGACCGCGCCATCGAATTCAAGAACAAGAAGCGGGCGCGGGCTCGGTAGCCTCCGGCTTCTTGTCGCAACGGCGGGCAGCTCCTAGGGCCGATAACCCTTGCAAGGTTCAGCTCCGGTCGGAGGGTCTTGCCTTCGCGGGGCCTTCAAACCGGCTCTTCCGGATTGACGGTGCGTGAAACAGGTTCTACTGACCCCAAGATGTAGGTCGGATTTGCGGTGTGAGCCTGCGTGATGTGGGCGGGTCCTGTGGTGTGAGGATGAAAGCTCCTACACAACCACCGCTCACACCAACAGGACCCATGACGCAGCGTAGCGCTATTGCCGACACGATTTGCCGCACCATCGAGCTCGGTGTGACGGCGCTCATCGAAATTCCCTAGTGATGCTCATCCAAATTCCCCACCCGTGTGGCTCCGCCAGAGTAGGCGGGCCTCCCGTGATGCTGATGGTCTCTGACCACGCACCAGCTATCTCGGGAGGCCCGCTTTCATGTTGACACGGGAGAACGATGTGGAAGTACATGCACTGCACAAACAGGGGTGGACGATCTCGGCGATCGCCCGTCACACCGGCCATGACCGCAAAACGATCCGGGCCTATCTCAACGGTGACCGCACGCCCGGCGAACGGAGGAAGCCCGAGGTTGATCCGTTCGAGCCGTTCCTGGCCTATGTGACCGCACGGCTGAGAGAGGATCCACATTTGTGGTCACGCACGTTGTGCGACGAACTCGAGAATCTCGGCTACACGCAGTCCTATCAGACACTCACACGCCAGATCCGCCAGCGCGGTCTGCGACCCAAGTGCGAGGACTGCGCCCAGGTGACCGAACGGGCCAACGCGATCATCGAGCACCCTCCGGGTGAAGAGACGCAATGGGATTGGGTGGAACTGCCGAACCCACCAACTGAATGGGGTTGGGGTTCAACAGCATTCCTGCTTGTCGGTTCGTTATCGCATTCGGGTAAGTGGCGAGGCTATCTGGCCCCGGATATGACTCGCCCGCAGGTGATCACCGGGATCGATCGCATCACCCGCCGACTCGGCGGGGTCACCAAGTCGTGGCGATTCGACCGGATGGCGACGGTCTGCCACCCCTCGACGGGGAAGTTGACCGCCGAGTTCGCCGGCGTCGCCAAACACTACGGGGTATCAGTGGATGTGTGTCCGCCTCGGCGCGGTAACCGCAAAGGCGTGGTGGAGAAGTCCAATCACACTGCCGCGCAACGATGGTGGCGCACCCTGCCTGACGAGACCACACCTGAACAAGCACAAACCAGTTGCGACACGTTCTGCCGGACCCGCTCGGATGTCCGGATGCGCGCTACCTCGGATGGTCGGGCCAGTGTGATTACCATAGCCAAACGCGAACCCCTCAGCGCCCCGCCGGCCGCGCCGTATCCGGCCACGGTCACCGAGACGCGGACCGTGTCTCGTCAGGCGTTGGTGGCGTGGCGAGGCAACCAGTACTCGGTACCACCGGAGCTGGCGATGAGCGAAGTCACCGTGCACGAGCGCCTCGGCGACCGACACATCGATATCGCCACCACCTCGGGCATCGTCATCGCGCGGCACCAACTGGCCACCGCCGGCTCCGGAGCGCAGGTGCGTGATCACGGGCATGTCGTCGCCCTGGACACCCTGGCCATGGCAGGCGCCTCCTCGACGAGTCGGCGGCCACACCGCCGCAAGGAACGCATACCACCCGGCCAGGCCGCCCGCGATGCGGCAGAAGTATTGCGCCACAACAGATCTACCACAAACACCACTGATTCGTCGGCGCAAGCACCGGTGATCGACCTGAGCGTGTACGAACGCGCCACACAGAACAGGACCCACCTCCCATGACCACCAAGAACACCCCAACAGAGTCGAATAGCAGTGAGCCGCAGTCACAATCAGCGATCTCGGTGTATCAACAACTACGTGGGCATCTGGCCGTGCTCAAACTCGACGCCGCCGCGCAAGCCCTCCCACAAGTCCTTCAGACCGCCGGTGAACAGGAGTGGTCGATGACCCACACGCTCGAGCACTTGTTGGGCATCGAGGTCGACGCCACCGAAGCCCGCCGGCTGGCCGGGCGGCTACGGTTCGCCTGCCTGCCCACACCTGCCACCCTCGACGGATTCGACTACGACGCCGCCCCCGGAGTCGACCGTGCCCTGATCCGTGAACTGGGCACCTGCGCCTACCTCGAATCGGCCACGAACGTCCTGCTCATCGGCCCACCAGGCACCGGCAAAACCCACCTGGCAGTCGGGCTCGCCCATGCCGCGGTACACGCCGGCTACCGCACTTATGTGACCACCGCCGCCGATCTGGCCGCGCGCTGCCACAAAGCCGCCATCGAGGGACGATGGGCCACCTGCATGCGGTTCTTCGCCGGACCCACTCTTCTGGTGATCGACGAGCTCGGGTATCTGCCATTACCCGCCGAAGCCGCCTCGGCCCTGTTTCAGGTTGTGGCACAACGCTATCTGAAAACCTCGGTCGTGATCACCACCAACCGATCCGTCGCCGAATGGGGCGAAGTCCTCGGCGACACCACCGTCGCCGCAGCAATGCTCGACCGACTCCTACACCGCTCAGTCGTCCTCAAACTCGACGGCGACTCCTACCGGCTACGCGACCACCACGCCCGCACCCAAAACCAACGGACAGCGACCGCACCCACCCGAAGATCGCTACAGTAGAACCCGCCCACAGGTGGGGAATTTCAGTGAGCACACCTGGGGAACTTTCTTGAGCCTCGTCAGGTGTGACGATCACCGATGCCGCCATCGACGGCGAGGACCGCACCCACCTGTTCTGCCAGCTCCTGGACCCAAAGAACACCTGCCCGACGTGCGGGCAGGCGGGCCGGCTGCGTGATCATGTCGACCGCGAGGTCGCCGATCTGCCGATCGTGGGGCACCCGACCCGGCTGCACCTGACGGTGCCGCGCTACACGTGCGCCACCAGCGACTGCTCGACGTCGATCTTCCGTGCCGACCTCAGCGCGATCGTGGCCCCGCGAGCGCAGGTCACCTGCCGCACCACCACCTGGATTCTGCGGTCGATGATCTGCGACAAAATGTCGGTCACGGCCGCGGCCGCCGCGGTGGGGTTGAGCTGGAACACCGTCAACATCCTGGCCTGCGAGGCGGCGCGGTCCCTGGCGGCCGCACCTGACCGGCTCGCGGGCGTGCGGGT
>NZ_JBVHVX010000033.1:0-19444 GCF_055564615.1 Agromyces sp. NPDC029043
TCAAAAACGGCGAACTCGTCGAACCCGGCACCGCCTCACCCGACCAGCAGGAGGCTGCCTGAAACAACCTCATCCACAGATCTTGACAATATCTCCCGTTGGTCAAAGTGACGGTAATCCACCCCAAGTGCATCCGAGTGTCTTCGCACAGCCTCGATCGCAGCCCCGGAAGTTGCACGAAGACCCAGCGTCCTCAAGACCGCACGCCATGACGTGCATGACCTCACTGCAGCGATCAGCTGCGCATCTGAGTACTTCCGCCTTGGCGGCATAAGCGAAACATATAGGTGGCCACCGACATCAGAGCGCCGCCTCTGCACTGTGCTCGCAGAGGCCACGTACATCGAGTGAATTTGGTGTCCGAGAACCGACGTCTTTGACGAGCAGTGTCTTCCCGTCCCAGTCGCGGTAGCGGGCGTGCGCTACGACGCGTCCGTTGGGGCTCGCGAGGTGATCGATCTTCCCGACGGTGCCGATGGTCAGGCGCTGGCGGCTCATCGGGTCACCGACCGTCCGCCGGTGCCGGCGGCTCGGGGTCGCGTTGCTGCTCGATCCAGATCCGCACGTCCGAGAGCGCGAACTTCAGATGCTTGCCGAAGCGATACGCCCGCGGACCGAGACCACGGGTGCGCCAGTCGTAGACGGTGGAGACGAGCACACCCAGGTACCCGGCGAGCTCGCCGACGTCGAGCAGCGGTTCCAGGCCCCAGGGGTTGCCCGCCGGGCTGTGTTCGGTGTCCATACTGAGCAGGTGCGTCCCTCTCCCACCCACGAACCGGGAGCAACCGGCAGGGTCGCTCACCTGCCGGAACGCGGCGGCCCGGGGGGCCACGAGAGGGCCAAAGTGATGGGTTTTCGATGACCGGATCGCATCCACCTACAGAAAAAGTCCCGGAAACCCTTGAGTTTCCGGGACCTCTCGGTCGGGCTGACAGGATTTGAACCTGCGACCCCCTGACCCCCAGTCAGGTGCGCTACCAAGCTGCGCCACAGCCCGTTGGCCTCTCGCGAAGCCTTAGAGAGCGTAGCCGACGACGCGGACTCCGAGCCAATCGCCTGGTCAGGCGTGTCGTCGGCCCGCTCGGTTCAGGATGCCGACGAGCGACGCTTGAACCAGATCCAGCCACCGGTGACGAGGATGGCACCGATCAGCGAACCGATGACGCCGCTCGGCTGGATGCCGAGGCCGTCCCCGCTGAGCAGGCTGATGAGCAGACCACCGACGAACGAGCCGATCAGGCCGGCGGCGAGCGCCAGTCCCCAGTCGATCGTCCACATGCTCTTGCCGCCGATGATGAGCTGGGCAAGAGCGCCGATAACCATTCCGAACACGATGATCGCCAAGATGAGCACGAGTGGAGTCTAAGCCACCCGCATCGACGCCGGATGCCCGCCAGGCAAACACCGGCCCGCACCGACAGGCCGGGTGATACCGGCCGACGTCACTTCCTCCGGCGCTGCTCCCGCTTGTCCCGCACACGCACGTTGATGCGCACCGGAGAGCCGTCGAAGTTGAACTGCTCACGCAGACGACGCTCCAGGAAGCGCCGATATCCGGCCTCCAGGAATCCCGTCGTGAACAGCACGAACGTCGGCGGACGGATGGATGCCTGGGTCGCGAACATCACGCGCGGCTGACGGCCACCACGCAGCGGCGGTGGTGTCGCGGCGATGATGTCCTTGAGCCAGTTGTTCAGCTGGCCGGTGGAGATGCGCTTGTCCCACGACTCCAACGCACCCTCGAGCGCAGGCACCAGCTTGTGCACCGAACGACCGGTCGACGCGGAGATGTTGACGCGGCGCGCCCACGGCACGCGGGCGAGCTCCCGGTCGATCTCCTTGTCCAACTGGTACCGCCGATCCTCGTCGACGAGATCCCACTTGTTGAAGGCGATGACCAACGCCCGGCCGCTCTCGATGATCATCGAGAGCACCCGCAGATCCTGTTCGGTGATCGGCTCCGAGGCATCGATCAGCAGGATCGCCACCTCGGCCGCGTCGAGCGCGGACCGGGTCCGCAGCGACGCGTAGTACTCGTGGCCGCTGGCCGTGCGCACCTTGCGGCGCAGCCCGGCGGTGTCGATGAACTGCCACACCTGGCCGTCGAGCTCGATCAACTCGTCGACCGGATCGACGGTCGTGCCGGCGACATTGTCGACGACCGAACGGTCGGATCCCGCGAGCTTGTTCAGCAACGAACTCTTGCCGACGTTGGGCTTACCGACGAGGGCGACGCGTCGCGGACCACCGAGAGCCGGTGCCTCGCGCGGAGTCTCGGGCAAAGCCTCGAGGATGAGGTCGAGCAGATCACCCGCACCACGACCATGCGCCGCGGACACCGGGAACGGCTCGCCCAGCCCCAGCGACCACAACGACGCCGTTTCGGCCTCCTGCCGTTCACTGTCGACCTTGTTGGCGCACAGGATGACCGGCGTCTTGGACCGACGCAGCACCCGCGCCACCGCCTCGTCGGTCGACGTCGCGCCGACGGTGCCGTCGACCACCAGCACGATCGCATCGGCAGTCTCCATCGCCTGCTCGGCCTGCGCGGCCACCGCCTGCTGCAGACCCTTGGCGTCGGGTTCCCACCCGCCGGTGTCGACGACGGTGAATCGACGACCCGACCAACTCGCCGCGTAGGACACGCGGTCGCGGGTGACCCCGGGAAGATCCTCGACGACGGCCTCGCGGCGCCCGAGGATGCGGTTCACCAGCGTCGACTTGCCGACGTTCGGCCGGCCCACGATGGCGACGACGGGAACGGCGAGGCTCTCGCCGGGCTCGCCGTCGATGTCGAGATCGCCGAACTCCCAGTCATTTTCATCGCTCCAGGTGCCATCACCCGGCAAGGGGGCGAGATCACCGTCATTGGTGTCGGTCACGACTGCACTCCGATCCGCGATCGGACCAGGTCGGTCAGCGCGTCGAGGACCTGGTCGAGGGTGAGCTCACTGGTATCGACGAGCTCGGCATCATCCGCGGCGCGCAGCGGGGACACCGTTCGCGTCGAATCGAGGTGATCTCGTCGGTTCACACTGGCCAGCACGGCGTCGTAATCGCTGTCGGCGCCGATGCCGAGGTTCTGGAGGTGACGCCGGGTGGCGCGCGCCTCGGGGGTCGCGGTGAGGAAGACCTTGAGGCCGGCGTCGGGGAAGACGACGGTCCCGATGTCGCGTCCCTCGATCACCACGAATGCGCCGTCGGCGATTCGTCGTTGCAGTTCAACGAGTTTCGCTCGCACGGCGGCGACCGCCGACACGGCCGAGACCGCCTCGGTGACACGGTCGGTGCGGATCTCCGCGGACACGTCCTGCCCGTCGAGGTACACCACCGACGCGCCGTCCGGTCCGGCGATCAGATCGATGTCGGCGGCACCGACGACGGCGGCGATCGCATCCGGATCATCCAGTGCCGCACCGGCATCGAGCACCGCGAGCGTCGCGGCGCGATACATGGCGCCGGTGTCGAGGCAGAACGCCCCGACGCGATCGGCGAGCAACTTGGACACGGTGGACTTACCGGTGCCCGCGGGGCCGTCGATCGCGATGACGCGCGCGGCTCCGCTCACATCCCCACCGCCTTGTACAGCGCGCCGATCTCGTCGCGGCCCAGCACGCGCAGGCTGCCGGGGCGCTGCTCGCCGAGCGATACCTCGCCGACGTGCGTCCGCACGAGCTTGGTGACGGGGAATCCGACGGCGTCCATCATGCGGCGCACGATGCGGTTGCGGCCCTCGTGCAGCACGATGCGGACCAGCGAATGCCCTTCGTGCACATCGAGAACCGTGAACGCGTCCACCTTCACCGGACCGTCGTCGAGTTCGATGCCATCGCGCAGGGTGCGCGCCAGGCCGCGCAGTACCTCGCCGCGGACCGTGGCCATGTACGTCTTGGGCACCTCGTAGGACGGATGCATAAGGCGATGCGCGAGCTCGCCGTCGTTGGTCAGCAGCAGCAGGCCCTCGGTGTCGGCGTCGAGGCGCCCGACGTGGAACAGACGCTGCCCGGCCATCACGCGCTCGGCGACGACGTCACCGACACACGGGCGGCCCTGATCGTCGGACATGGTGGACTGCCAGCCCTCCGGCTTGTTCAGCGCGAGATACTGCTTGGTCTCGTCCATGATCACGCGGGCGCCGTCGACACGGACGACGGCCGTGTCCGGGTTGATGCGCAGACCCTGCTCGGTGACGATCTCGCCGTCGACCTCGACGCGGCCGGCCGCGATCAGTTCCTCGGCTCCACGCCGGGAGGCGACACCGGCCTGCGCCAGAACCTTCTGGAGCCGGACGCCGTCGGCGACGTACGACGCGCCGCCGTCGCCGCCCTCGGCGACCTGGTGGCGGGCGGGGCGCGCGTTGTTCAGCCGGACCTTGCCGGAGGCGACGTCGGGTTTCGACGATCCCTTGCGGTGCTGCTTCTTGGTCGAGCGCTGCTGCGCGCCGCGGCCCTTGTCCGGGTTCCAGGCGCGCTCGCGGCTGCTCTTGTCCCGGCCGGGTTTGTCGCTGCTGCCCTTGCCGGTGCCCTTCCCCGTACTGCTCTTTCCGGTGCTGCTCTTTCCGGTGCCGGTCTTGCCGGTGCGCTTGGCGCCGGATGCGCCGTTACTCCTGCGCCCGTCCGGTGTGCCGTCTCGGCTAGCGGATGCCATGGTTCTCTCAGTTCTGTTCTGTGGTGTTCGGTTCGGGATCGGTGCCGCCGTCGCCATCTGCGATCGCGGCATCTCCCTTCATCGAGTCTGACGCCTGACCGTCGAGTTTGGCGAATCGAGGGTCTGTGAGGAGCTCCTCATCGAGATCGTCGATGAGATCCACATCGGGCAGCAGCGGCGCCAGATCGGGCAGGTCCGAGAGCGACGCCAAGCCCAGACGTTCCAGGAACATCTCCGTGGTGCCATAGGTGGTGGCGGTCGTCTGCGGGTCGGTGCCGACCTCGTTGATCAACCCCCGGGCGACCAGGGTGCGGATGACGCCGTCGACGTTCACCCCGCGAATCGCGCTGACCCGCGCCCGACTGACCGGCTGCCGGTAGGCGATCACCGCGAGCGTCTCCAACGCCGCGCGGGTGAGTTTCGACCGAGCCCCGTCGAGCAGCAGTCGCTCCACATAGGGGGCGTAGTCGGCACGGGTGTAGAACCGCCAGCCGTCACCGGCGTAACGCAGGTCGAATCCGCTGCCCGCGGCCGTCAGTTCCTCCGCCATCGCGGTGAGCAGATCCTGGACCCGCCGCCGGTCCTGGTCGACGGCGGTCGCGAGTTCATCGGTCGTGACCGGTGAGTCGACGACGAGCAGCACCGCCTCGAGCGCCGAGCGCAGCGTGGCGTCGTCGAGAGCGGGTTCGACGGTGTCGTCGTCGACAGCGAGCTCGTCGGCGATGTCGAGGGTGGTCTGTTCCGACGTGTCCTCAGCCATAGTCCTCCGCCTTGTCGATGTTGATCTCGTCGGGAGTGCGCTCCCCGGTCCAGCTGACGCGCAGTTCGCCGAGCGCCTCGGGTTGTTCGAAGGTGATCGCCTTCTCGCGGAACAGTTCGAGCAACCCGAGGAACCGGCCGACGACCTCGTAACCGTTGGCGCATTCGGCAACGAGTGCGCCGAACGTCATCCACGATCCGGGCTGCACGCTGAGCAACTCGACGATCCGCCGCGCCTGCTGCGGCACCGACACCTTCGGTACGTGCAGATGCCCGAGTCCGACGCTGGGGGTGGGCCGCGGCGTGAGTGCTGCGGCGGCGATCTCGGCGAACTTCTCGGCGGTCACGCCGATCGAGACCTCCGGCAGCAGCTCCTCGAACCGTGGTTCCAACGAGACCGCACGCGGATACCGTTGCAGCGCGGTGGCTTCCAGCTCGCCGAACAGTTCCGCGACCTGCTTGTAGGCCCGGTACTGCAGCAGCCGCGCGAAGAGCAGGTCACGCGCCTCGAGTAGCGCCAGGTCCTCGGGATCCTCGACCTCGCCGGACGGGAGCAGACGTGCGGCCTTGAGGTCGAGCAGGGTCGCGGCGACGACGAGGAATTCGGTCGTCTGCTCCAGACTCATCTCCGAACCGAGTTCGCGGGTGTAGGCGATGAAATCGTCGGTGACCTCGTGGAGCGCCACCTCGGTGACGTCGAGGCGATGCTGACTGATGAGGTTGAGCAGCAGGTCGAAGGGACCCTCGAAGTTCTTGAGCCGCACCCGGAATCCCGCGGCCGGCTCCACAACCTGCTCGACAACCGGCGTATCCACCGGCGTATCCACCGGAGTGCCGTCGGTCATGCCGGCGGGGCGTTACGCGCGATGACCTCACGCGCCAACGCCCGATATGCCTCCGCGCCCGCGGACTTCGGTGCCCACGACGTGATCGGCTCACCGGCGACGCTGGTCTCCGGGAAGCGCACCGTCCGGCTGATCACCGTGTCGTAGACGGTGTCTCCGAAGACCTCGACGACTCGCGCCATCACCTCCCGCGAGTGCAGGGTGCGGGCGTCGAACATGGTGACCAAGATGCCGCCGAGGTGCAGGCGCGGATTGAGCCGGTCGTGCACCTTGTCGACGGTGTCGGTGAGCAGCGCGAGACCACGAAGGCTGAAATACTCGCACTCCATCGGGATCACCACGGAATCCGAGCAGGCCAGCGCGTTCACGGTCAGCAGCCCCAACGAGGGCTGGCAATCGATGAGGACGAAGTCGTACCGGTCGAGCACCGGATGCAACGCGCGGCCGAGTGCCTGCTCGCGCCCCACCTCGGTGACGAGCTGGATCTCTGCGGCCGAGAGATCGATGTTGCTGGGCAGCAGGTCGAGGCCGTCGACGCGGGTACGCATGAGGACGTCGTCGGTGGCGGCCTGCGGCGGGACCAACAGGTTGTAGACCGTCTCATCGAGTTCATGGTGCGGGACGCCCAGACCGGCCGACAACGCACCCTGCGGATCGAGATCGACGAGCAGCACGCGTCGCCCGTACTCGGCGAGTGCGGCGCCCAGATTGATCGTCGACGTCGTCTTGCCGACGCCGCCCTTCTGATTGCAGACGGCGATGACCTTCGCCGGGCCGTGGCGATCCAGCGGGCGGGGATCCGGGATGTCGCGGTAGGGGCGGCCGGTGGGGCCGAGTTCCTCGCCGTGACCGGTCCGCGCACCGGCATGCGACTCGCCGCCGGCATCGTGATGATCGGGTCGTTGAGGCTGGGAGACCTCGAAACGGTACTGATGGCCGGGTGCGGGTGCCGGGTGGGACTGTGCGTCACTCGGTGTGGTCACGTGCCCGGCACTCCCTTCGATCCCAGACTCCCCGTTGTCGCCGAAGTCTCTGTCTGCCGCCGACCTCGTGCGGAACTCCCCGAGATCTCGATCCAGCCTAGTGGTTCACGCCGACGAACCGTCGGCGCACCGCCGAAACGATCCCCTCTCATCGGCGCGGCTCTCATCGGGCGCGCGGATGGGCCGTCGCGTACACCTCACGCATCGTGTTCACCGTGACGAGCGTGTACACCTGGGTCGTCGTCACCGACGCGTGTCCGAGGAGTTCCTGGACGACGCGGACGTCGGCACCGCCGTCGAGCAGATGCGTGGCGAAGCTGTGCCGCAGCGTGTGCGGCGACACCGCCTTGTCCAGGCCGGCGCGCTCGGCGGCGGTGACGAGGACCTGCCACGCACTCTGCCGCGACAGCCGGCCGCCCCGCACGTTGAGGAACAGACCGGGATCGGCGGTCCGGGCCGCCTTGACCGCCAATGCGGGCCGTCCACGCACGAGGTACGCGTCGATCGCCTCGATCGCCGGCCCACCCAACGGAACGAGCCGCTCCTTACCGCCCTTGCCGTGCAACCGCACCGCCCGCAGGTCGGTGTCGATGTCGTCGACGTCGAGGCTGATCGCCTCGGAGATCCGCGCACCGCAGCTGTAGAGCAGTTCGAGCAGCGCGCGGTCGCGCAGGGCTCGCGGATCGTCGGCGGCGCCGGCGGACTCCAGGATCGCGAGCACCTCGTCGACGGGCAGCGACTTCGGTAGCCGTCGGGCGGGACGCGGCGGACTCACCGCATGCGCGACGTCGACGTCGACGATGCCCTCGGCCGCCGCGAACTTGTGAAAACCGCGCGTCGCGACCAGGGTTCGGGCGATCGACGAATCGGCCAGCGCCGCACGCCCGTGCGCCTCGTCACCGCGCCGCAGATCGACCAGGAACTCGCGCACGTCCGGCTCGGTCACCTCCGACAGCGCCGCGATTCCCCTGCTCCGCAGATGGTCGGCGTAGCGCTCGAGATCGCGCCGGTAGGAGCTCACGGTGTTGGCCGCGGCCCCCCGCTCGACCGTCAGGTGATCGAGGAAACGGGCGACGTCGTCGGCGATGGTCATGAGCGTGCGGTGCGCCGCTCGCGGAAGGCGGTGGGTTCGTCGGTCCAGGGTGCGTCGACGGCCCGCAGCGGTTCGTCGACGGTCCGCGCCCGCACGGCGGCCAGGATGCCCGCGACCGCGGTGGCGTTCACGATCTCGCCGGCCAAAACCAGATCGGCCGCGGCGTCGAGATCGACCCACTCGACGGCCATGTCGGCCTCCTCGTCGTCTCGGCTGGCCGCGGGCAGTTCGTGGAGTCCGCGTGCCAGATACAGCCGCAGCGCCTCGTCGGTGAATCCCGGCGAGAGCACGAGATCGACGAGGACCTCCCAGCGGTCGGCCGCGAGATCCACCTCTTCGGCGAGTTCCCGACGTGCCGCGTCGACCGGCGACTCCGACGACGACGCGTCGAGCAGGCCGGCGGGTATCTCCAGTAACCGACGTCCGACGGGATGCCGGTATTGCCGCACCATCGCGACCCGCCCGTCGTCGTCGACGGCGACGACCGCGACGGCGCCGAAATGTTCGACGACCTCCCGCTCGGCGACCCGCCCGCCGGGCATCGTCACGTCGTCGAGACGCAACGCGAGGATCGCACCGGAGTACACGGTCCGGGACCCGACGACCCCGAACTCGTGACTACCCGGGGTATCGCGGCGACCGCCGTCGTTCACGCGTCGACTTCTTCTTCACTCACCGTCGCGGACTCCGACGACGTCCGCTGATAATCGCCGATGTCCACCGGAAGTCGTTCGGCCTCTTTGTATTTCAGTGCAGCGTCGATGAACGACCGGAACAGCGGATGGGGCCGCGTGGGTCGGGACTTGAGTTCCGGATGCGCCTGGGTGGCCACCAGGAACGGATGCACCGACTCCGGGTACTCGACGAACTCGACGAGATGACCGTCCGGCGAGGTGCCGGAGAAGACCAGGCCCGATTCCGCGATCTTGTCGCGGTAGGCGTTGTTCACCTCGAAACGGTGACGGTGCCGTTCGCTCACCTCGAGCGCGCCGTAGGCGGCCGCGGTCAGCGTCCCCGGCAGCAGCGTCGCCGGGTAGGCGCCCAGACGCATCGTGCCGCCCAGGTCGGCCTCACCGGAGACGGCGTCCTCCTGATCGGCCATCGTGGAGATGACCGGATACGGGGTATCCGGATCGAATTCGGTGGAACTGGCGTCGGTGAGACCGGCCGAGCGGGCCGCCTCGATGACCACACACTGCAACCCCAGGCACAGACCCAGCAGGGGTATGCCGCGGCGTCGGGCGTAGGAGATGGCACCGACCTTGCCCTCGATACCGCGGATTCCGAAGCCTCCGGGAATGAGGATGCCGTCGACATCGCCGAGGGCATGCTGCGCACCCTCGGGAGTCTGACACTCGTCCGAGGGCACCCACTTGATCTCGGTGCGAGCCCGCCAGGCGAAGCCGCCGGCGCGGATGGCCTCGGTCACCGACAGGTAGGCATCGGGCAGATCGACGTACTTGCCCACCAGCGCGATACGCACGGTCTCCCGGGGTTCGTGGACCCGGTCGAGCAGTTCGCCCCACACCGTCCAATCCACGTCGCGGAACGGCAATCCCAGCTTGCGCACGACATATGCGTCGAGCTGCTCGCTGTGCAGCACCTTCGGGATGTCGTAGATCGACCGTGCGTCCGGGGTCGAGATGACACCGTCGATGTCGACGTCGCACATCAGCGCGATCTTCTTCTTCAGTGCCTCGGGGACGTCGCGGTCACAGCGCAGGATCAGCGCGTCGGGCTGGATGCCGACGTTGCGCAATGCGGCCACCGAGTGCTGCGTCGGCTTGGTCTTCAGTTCGCCCGACGGCGCGAGATAGGGCACCAGCGACACGTGCAGGAAGAAGACGTTGTCGCGGCCGACGTCGTGGCGGATCTGCCGCGCCGCCTCGATGAACGGCAGCGACTCGATGTCGCCGACGGTGCCGCCGATCTCGGTGATGACCACATCGGGGGCGTCACCGTTCTCGTCCTGTGCCTGCATGGCCAGCACGCGGGACTTGAGTTCGTCGGTGATGTGCGGGATGACCTGCACGGTCTCGCCCAGGTACTCGCCGCGGCGTTCCTTGGCGATCACCGTCGAATACACCTGTCCGGTGGTCACATTCGCCGATTGCGAGAGGTTCCGATCCAGGAAACGCTCGTAGTGTCCGACGTCGAGGTCCGTCTCGGCGCCGTCTTCTGTGACGAAGACCTCGCCGTGCTGGAACGGATTCATCGTGCCCGGATCCACATTGAGATACGGGTCGAGCTTCTGCATCGTCACCCGCAGACCGCGGGCGGTGAGAAGTTGGCCGAGGCTCGAGGCGGTGAGTCCCTTACCGAGTGATGAGGCGACACCGCCCGTCACGAAAATATGCTTGGTGCCTGAATGCACGTGGCGCAGTGGTCGCAATGCGTCTCCCGTCTGGGTGAATCAGGTCCTTGGAAACCTGTTTACCTACGGGACTTCACAGTAACACCGTGTACGGCTCGAGGCTGCCATGACGAGCTCGGCGGGTCGTCGATTCCCTGTTCGCCGACGACCCGGGGCGAGCGACGTCACACCGGACCGACGATTCGCGTGCGGTGATCCCGCGATTACTTCTGTGCTCCGACGGTGATCGCGGTGGCACCGGGACCGGTGCCGAAGGCGCCGCTGCGGGCCTGCGACTCCTCGTCGAGCACCAGAATCGTGGTGATGCGCCCGGTTTGCTGATCGACGTTGTCCACGGTGGAGATCGCGTTGCCCAGCGATGGATCCGACCGGATCACCGCGATGGGTGATCCGCCCTCGGCCGATCCGGTTCGGCCCACCAGCGCGCCACCCTGACCGCGTGCGGCCATCGCCGCCGACAGGCGCCCGATGACCTGCCCCTGCGCGCCCGAGTCGCCCGGCAGGGCGTCGCCGGTCACGACCAGCACCAGATCCGCCGGCGAGATCGCATTGTCGACGTAGGTGATGAATCCGCCGTCGCGCAACGCCTGCAGTCCGGTGGTGGTGTCGTCGGTTGCGACGGGATCCTGGCCGCGGGCGTGGAGCGTGAGCGCGCCGAGCAGGTCTCCCGCCCGGGAGCCGGAGTCGGTGTACTCCGCGCGCAGCTGGGTGCCCGACGGGATCGTCTGGTCGACGATGGTGCGGAGTTTCTCCGCGTTGTCGTCGGCGACCGTCTGTTCGGTGATGCCGATCTGTCCGGAGAACTTGCCGCCCGCCGTCGAGATCGATTCCTTGAGCGCGTCGACGTCGGCGTCGGCGGCGTTGGGCGCCGTCACCACGAGAACCGACTGGCCCTTGAGGGTGCCGTCGATGAGCCGTGGACCCACCGCCGCGTCGAAGTTGTTGGCGGCGTTGAGTTTCTCGTTCAGGGCATCGCGCTCATCGGTGAGCGAGGTGATCCGGTCCCGCTTGGTGCCGGTGAGCGAGTTGACCCGGTCACCGATGAATCCGGAGCCCAGGAACAGTCCCAGGGCCAGTGCGAGGAACACCGCCGCCAGCGAAATAGCGTGCTGCCGAAGGGAAATCATAGGTTAGGAGTTCCACATCCCCTGCACCCAGTCGACCAACTGATGCCACTGCATGACGACCCAGTCGGTCGCCTCGGCGCCGATGCTCGAGAGTGCGATGGCCGCGATCACCGCGATCAGTGCGGCGAGGACGACGAAGGCGATGGCCGCACCCGAGACGCGGCTACGGTACAGCGTCGCAACGGCTTTCGCGTCGACGAGCTTGGCGCCGACCTTCATCCGGGTGAGGAAGGTGGACGGATTGCTCTCCCGCCGGGACCGATCGAAGAAGTCGTCGAGGTCGCCGCCGTAGCCGACGGTGACGATCAGGTCGGCACCATGATGGTCGACGAGGAGCAACGCGAGATCCGCGGCCGAACCGGCCGCGGGGAACGTCGTGGCACCGATCCCGAGATCCTGGATGCGCTGCAGGCCCGGCGCATGTCCGTCGGTGTCGGCGGGTAGCACGACCTGCGCTCCACCCTTGAGGGTGGAGATCTTCATGTCCTCGGGATCCCCGACGATGACCGACGGCTTGTAGCCGGCCTTGACGAGTGTGTCCGCGCCGGCCCCGACACCGACGAGGATGGGCGAGTACTCCTTGATGAACGGCTTGAGGGCACGCAGTTCGGTTCCGCGATCCGCGCCGTCGGCGACGACGATGACGTGCCGGCCGGTCAGTGCGATGTCGATATCCGGCACGCCGACGCCGTCGATCAGCAGCGGCGATTCGCTCCGGATGAACTCAATGGTGTTGCCGGAGAAGGCTTCCAGGTGATCGACCATGCCGGTCTTGGCGTCGATCATCATGTCGGCGATCTCACGCTCGTCGAGCTCGATGCCGTGCGCGAGGCGCTTGTCACCGATGTAGAGACGATCGTCGTCGATGCGGAGTTTGGCGCCGTCCTTGACGCGCTTGAAGACCTCGGTTCCGACGTTGTCCAGCAACACGATTCCCGATGCGACGAGCACCTCGGGCCCCAGATTCGGGTAGCGGCCACTGATCGATTCGGAGGCGTTGACGACGGCCACGACGTTGGCCTCGATGAGGCGGTCGGCCGTCGACCGGTCGAGGTCGACCTCGTCGAGGATGGCGATGTCCCCGGGACCCACTCGTTCGAGGAGGCGTCGGGTGTTGGTGTCGATCCTGGCGATCCCGGTGACACCGGGCAGGGTTTCGGTGGTACGGGCGAGCAGTGCAGGCATCTTCATGTCGCCCATGATTGACCGCGCATCTCGACGACACGTGGAGGCGCGCCGTAACAACTGCAACTTTTGTCACATAAACAACAGCAGTTGCATCACGATCCGGCGCTGGACCGCTCGTGTTCCGCGGTGTCGAGGAGTTCCTCGGCATGTGCGCGTCCGGTGTCCGAGTCGCCGAGACCGGCGAGCATCCGGGCGAGCTCCGCGATCCGCTCATCGCGGTCCAACTCCCGAACCGTGCTGGTGACAGCACGTTTCGTCGATCTCCCGGCCGCCTTCTCCCCCGCTCGTCCCGTCGTCACCGTCTGCTTGCCGATCACCAGATGATGATCGGCGAAAGCCGCGACCTGCGGCAGATGCGTGACGACGACGACCTGGTGTCCGCGTGCCAGACGCGCCAGTCGCTTCCCGATCTCGACGGCGGCGGCACCACCGACACCGGAATCCACCTCGTCGAAGATCATGATCGATCCGGTCGTCGGCTCGGCGAGGACCACTTCGAGTGCGAGCATCACGCGCGAGAGTTCGCCCCCGGACGCCGATTTCGCGATGGGGAGCGGTGCGGCGTCCTGATGGGCGACGAGCGCGAACTCCACCCGATCGGCGCCCGACGACCCGGCGTGCACGGCGACCCCACCCACGGTGATGGCCAGACGATCGTCGTCGACGGCAGGCTCCGGGGCGACCGAGACCGACAGCATCGCATCGCCCATGGCGAGGCCCCTCAGCTCGGCCGAGACCTTGGTGCCCATCAACGACGCCGCCGCGGTCCGGACCTTGGTGAGTGCCACGGCAGCGGCGGTGACCCGCTCACGCGCGGCGGTCGCCGCTGCTTCGAGTTCGTCGATGGAGCTCTGCGGATCGTCGATCTCGGCCAGGCGCGCTTGCGCCGAGGTGTGCCATGCGATGACGCCGTCGATGTCCGGCGCGTACTTGCGCACCAACGTCTTGAGTTCGGCCTGCCGGGTGAGCAGCTTGTCGAGTTCGTCGGCGTCGGCGGGCAGATCGGAGAGGAAGGCCGTCAGTTCGGCGCCCACATCGGTGATCAGGGTGAGCGCTTCCTCGACCCGCGGGACGAGTCCGCGCAGGGTGTCGTCGCCGGCGCCCTCCAGCAAGGACCGGACCTGACCCAACCCCTCGACGATGACACCGTCGGTGCTCATCTCGCCGGTCACGATCTCCCGCGCGCCGTCGGCCGCGGTACGGACGGTTTCGAGATCCGAGAGGCGCCGGATGGTCGCGGCGAGCTCGGCGTCCTCCCCGGGCGCCGGGTCGACGGCGCCGATCTCGTCGATGCCGAATCGCAGACGGTCGGCTTCCTGGGCGAGTTCGCGATGATTGGTCCGACGGACATCGAGATCGTCGAGCAGTGCGATCCACTCGTCGCGCGCCACCTGGTAGGCCCTGCGCGCCTTCTCGGCCTTGGCGCCGGCGAAGGTGTCCAACGCACGGCGCTGATGCTCCGGTTTGAGCAGCCGCAACTGATCGTTCTGGCCGTGGATGGTGAGCAACCGACTGGTGGCCTGCCCGAGGAGCCCGACAGGCACCGAGCGTCCACCGAGGTGCGCGCGCGAGCGGCCGTCGGCGGCCACCGAACGCACCGCGATCACCGAGCCGTCGTCGTCGAGTTCGGCTCCCGCCGATGCGAGCAGGTCCGCGAGCTCGGTGTCGGCGATCCGACCGTCGGCGTCACCGAGCCGGAACCGACCCTCCACCGTCGCCTTCGCGTTCCCGGTGCGGACGCGGCCGGCGTCGGCGCGCGCACCCGAGAGCAGATGCAGGCTCGTCACGATCATCGTCTTGCCCGCACCGGTCTCACCGGTGAGCACGGTGAATCCCGGATGGAGCTGCGCCGACGCCCGTTCGATGACCCCGAGACCTTCGATGGTCAATTCTTCGAGCATGGGTCTAGACCTGCCTCCCCCGCCAGCCGGTGACCGGCAATTCGAACTTCGTCACGAGACGATCAGCGAACGGATCGGAGTCGATACGGACCCAGCGCAGCGATTGCTCACCGCGCTTGACCTCCACCCGCGCACCCGCGGGCACCGGGATCTGTCGTCGACCGTCGCACAACGCGACCGCCGAGCGTCCGTCTTTGTCGATCTCGAGCGCGACCCGCGACCACGGGCTGGTCACCATGGGACGTGCGAACAGCGCATGAGCGTTGCTCGGCACCACCAGGATCGCCTCGAGATCCGGCCACATGACCGGGCCACCCGCGCTGAACGCATACGCCGTAGAACCGGTCGGTGTCGACACCAGCACGCCGTCGGCGCCGAACGACGAGACCGGTCGTCCGTCGACCTCGGTAACAAGCTCCAGCACACCATGATTCGTCCGGTTCTGAATCGCGACCTCGTTCAGCGCCCAGGTGCGGCCCAGGATCGTGTCGGGATTGGCCGGGTCGATGACGGTGATGTCGAGGGTCATCCGCGGTTCGACACGGTACTCGCGCGCGACGAGCTGAGCCATCACCTCGTTGACACGGTTGGCCTCCGCCTCGGCGAGGAACCCGATGTGCCCGAGGTTGATTCCGAGAAGCGGCACGTCGGCGGGATAGGCGAGTTCGGCGGCGCGCAGGAAAGTCCCGTCACCGCCGAGCACGATCACGATCTCGCAGCCCTCGGCGGATCCCGGATCATCGCCGGTGGTGATCTCGACGTCGGCGCCGATCTCGCGCAGGAACTGCGGATCCACGGGATGACTCAGCGGCACCTGCGGTCCGGGTTCGCGTTCACCGGTGGGAGTATTCGACTCGGACTTGGGCCGGGTGTCGTGGTCGACGACGCGCAGCGTCACGCCCGCCGACGCACAGTGACGCGCAATCGCGGCCATCGTCTCGATGACGACGGCACGTCCGGTATGTGCCACCACCAGGAACTCCCGGTGTTCGACCGCTGGATCAGCCGCCACTGTCGTCCTTTCTGTCCGCACCGACCCGCCGCATCCGGCCACCCTGGACGGGTCGCTTGGTTCGCACGTCTCGGCGCCGCGTCATTGCGGCCCGTCCTCGACCGCCGCGGAGATCATCGCGAGCAGGTCGGCGTCGTCATCGACGCCCTGACCCCCGACTGTATCGGTCATCTCGTCTCCGGTGGTCGCCGCATCTTCGTCGACGACGGGTTTGTGGAGCCAGAGAAAGTATTCGACGTTCCCGGCCGGTCCGGGCAGCGGACTGGCGACGACGCCGCGCGTCACCAGCCCCAGTCCGCGTGCCTGCCGCGCCACGTCGGCGACCGCCTCGGCCCGCAGCGCGGGATCGCGCACCACGCCACCCGACCCGACACGATCCTTGCCGACCTCGAATTGCGGTTTGATCATGGGCGTCAGGTCCGCGCCGGGACGCGCACACGCGGCGAGCGCCGGCAGCACCAGGGCCAAGGAGATGAACGAGAGATCGGCGACGACGAGATCGACCTCACCTCCGATGGCATCCGACGTCAGGTGCCGGACGTTGGTGCGGTCGATGACGTGCACCCTGTCGTCGTTCTGCAGACGCCAGATCAGTTGCCCGTAACCGACATCGACGGCGACGACCTCCCGCGCGCCGCGGCGCAACAGCACGTCGGTGAAACCACCGGTCGACGCGCCCGCATCGAGGCAGCGGCGGCCCGCCACGCTCAGCCCGTGCGGCTCGAACGCCTCGAGCGCACCCACCAGCTTGTGCGCCCCACGCGATGCCCAATCATCCGACGGCGCGTCGACGAGGACGATCGGCGTATCACGACCGACGTTCGTCGCGGGTTTCGAGGCGACGGTGCCGTTGACCTTCACCAGTCCGCCGTCGATGAACTCACGGGCCTGCTCACGCGATCTCGCGAGACCACGACGCACCAGTTCGGCGTCGAGGCGGGCGCGGGCGGCCATTCAGCCGCACCTCATCGCCGGTCGACCTCGTCGAGTGCGGTGGTCAGTGCCTCGTGAGCCTGCTCCAGCAACACCGTCTGACGGGCGAGCGCGACGAGATCGAACTCATCGCCGACCGCTTCGGTGATCTGATCGACCTCGCTGAGCAGTGCCCGCACCTCGTCGACGATGGTCGTGGTGACGGCGTCGGTGTCGGGTAGATCGGCGGATGCCTCGGTGGCCGGAACCGATCGCGCGAGATCGCCGGGCGTCGGCATCGGCCGACCGTCGTTGCCGCTGGTGTGTGGAGTGCTCATGTCGTCTCCAACGCTAGCCGACGACGCGCAAACCCAACGCCTGCAGCGCCGAGGCGATCTCGGGTTCGGCAGCGGCCACGCGCAGCGTGCCGTGATCGAGCGCCGATTCGTCATCGAACTGCCACACCGCAGCCGCGAGCGCGGGCAGCAAGGTCGACGTCGACACGGACGCGTCGGCCCGGGACACGCTGACGACATCGCCGTCGACGGTGACAGTCCATCCGGCCTGCTCGACGATGCGAGCCGACTCGGGATCGGTGAGGAGACCGCGCAGATCGTCGACGACGAACGTCGGCCGACGCTCCGGCGGTGCCGCCAGCAGATCTGCTGCCGTGCTCACACCCGAGAGGACGAGCACGCTGTCGAGTCCGACGGCGTGGGCACCCTCGATGTCGGTGTCGAGGCGATCACCGACGACGAGGGACCGATTGACGCCGCTGCGGCGGATCGCGTCGACCATGAGTGGTGCCGCAGGTTTGCCGGCAACCAGCGGCGACGCCCCGGTGGCGTTGGCGACGGCGGCGACGAGCGACCCGTTGCCGACGAGCTGTCCGCGCTCGGAGGGCAGGGTCGCATCGATGTTCGTGGCGACCCACAGCGCACCGGCGCGGATGGCGAGCGCGGCCTCCGACAGTTCCGCCCACCCGATATCCGGCGAGTATCCCTGGATCACCGCGGCCGGGCGGTCATCGGCACTCCGGGTCACGCCGATGCCGACCTCGCGGACCTCCTGCGCAAGCCCATCGGTGCCGAGGACCAGCGCCCTGGATCCCGGTTCGAGGTGTTCGGACAGCAGTCGCGCACCGGACTGCGCACTCGTGACGACCTGCTCGGGAGTCGCGGTGAATCCCAGCTCGGTCAGATGCTCGGCGACGGCATCGGGGCGTCGGCTGGCATTGTTCGTCACGAAGAACTGCGGAAGCGACACCGCCGCAAGAGTGTCGACGGCACCCGGGATCGGCCGATGACCGGCGAAGACGGTTCCGTCGAGATCGAGTAGGAGTGCCTCGTACGTATCGATGATGGTGCGCTGGGGTTCCGCGTGCTGGGGTTCCGTGTGCTGCGACGCAGCAGCGGCCGGCTCGGCCTGGACAGTCGGATCGGTCTGGACAGTCGGATCGGACACGAGATCCGGCTCCGCTGCCACCGCGGGTGCCGCCTCAGGTTCTGGTCCTGGTTCGGGTTCTGCCTCAGGCGCTGGTACCGATTCGGGTTCTGCCTCAGTCGCTGGTACTGATTCGCGCGCCGGTTCTGCGACAGCTTCCGATTCTGACTCTTCCAGATCCTCGGGCAGCCCTTCGCTCAGCTCCACGAGACGGAGCTCGGCGTCGGTCACGTCGTCGATGTCGGCGGAGGCGGCGTTCATGAACCAGGTGGTGGCGTCGTCGGTGCGTCCGGCGGCGAGGAGCGCCGACGCGTAGGCATAAAAGAGTCGCGCGGGACCGGTACCCGTCTGACCAGGCGCGAGATTCTCGAGCTGCAGAGTGACCAGCGCCTTCTCCGGCTCCCCGAGGTCGATCCGCGCGCCGGCCTCGACGATCCGCATCTCGCTGGCTTCCTCGCCCGTGAGCGCACGCCCTTCCTCGCTGCGGGCGATCTCGATGGCTCGCTCGGCGCGGCCGAGACCGCGCTCAGAGTCCGCGATCAGGGGCAACAGACCGTCGCTGCCGGTGATGCGTCGCGCGGCGCGCAGTTCGGAGATCGCCTCCTGCCACTCGCCCGCGTTGTAGGCGGCGATCCCTGCGGTCTCGCGGATGAGACCTATACGGCCCGCACGACGCCGCGCTGCGCGCGCATGCTCGAGCGCCAGCGCAGGGTCCTCCTCGAGCAGTCGCGTGACCATCACGAGGTGGCGTGCGACGTTCTCGGCATTCGCCTTGTCCAGGGTCAGCAGATCTCGTCGGACCTCGGGATCGAGATCCGACGCGGCGACGTCGGCCGGCAATGCCGGCTCATCGGGGCGCCCCGCCGAACCTGTGCCGCGCTTCTGGCCGCCACGTTGCCCCGGACGTTGGCCGGGACGTCCCTGCCTGCGGTCATGATCACTCATGGGTGTCAATCTATGCCCTCTCGGACGATCAGGTACAGGCGGGCGCCCGTACCCGGAGAAATAGTCGGAAAAAGCAGAATGCCCCGTATTCGAAATAAATTCGAATACGGGGCATCCCGTAAATTGTGTTCGGCGGTGTCCTACTCTCCCACACTGATTAGGGTGCAGTACCATTGGCGCTGGAGGGCTTAGCTTCCGGGTTCGGAATGGGGCCG
>NZ_JBVHVX010000034.1:0-18492 GCF_055564615.1 Agromyces sp. NPDC029043
CGTCCCCGCGCCCATCGCGTGCGCGCCATCGCGCGCCAACGACGTGTGGAGGAAGAGTGGTCGCACTCGATTCTTCGCGAGGGGTCGCAACACGCCGCGCGCCTTCCTGCGCAGACGGCGTGTTGCGACCCCTCGATGTGCCTCTCACGCTCGAGCGCCAAGCGCGGCGGCGACCCGCTCGATGATCTCCCGGTCGGTCATGCGCTTGGATAGGCGGATCACGAGCCATCCGGACAGCGCGAGGTCGTTGTACCGGACGAGGTCCCTCGCCCACTGCGTGGGATCGGTGAGGTGGTGCTCGCCCTCGTACTCGACGACCACCCGCTCCTGCCGGAACACGAGGTCGCCGCGCGTCTCGCCGCCGTGATACAACCGGATGACGCCATTGGGCTCGGGCTCGTCGCTGCCGACGCCCTCGCGGACGAGGAGCAGGCGCGTCCGAGTCTCACGCGGCGAATAGACGTTCTCCCGCATCCCGTCGAGCGCGTGCCGGAGGCGGAGGATGCCTCGCCGGCCGCCATCCCGTTCCAGGGCCTGCTGGATCTCCGCACGGCTCGCGTACGGTTCCGGAAGCCCCAGGAGGCGGTCGCCGGCAGCGATGAGCTGATCGAGCGAGAGGACCGAGGCGAGACCGATCCACGCCTCGACCGGCGCCACGACTCGCAGTCCCTGCTCGATACGCGTCTCGATCTCGCGTCGCGTTCGCGTGCCCGCGACGCCCGCGCCTCGCGGCGCGGGTCCCCCGCCTGTGGCGACGACGTGCAGCCGCGGATCCCGTTCGAGCGCCCGGGGCAAGGGAATCCCCCAGATCCGAGCGGCGGACGGGCCTGCGAAGGCGAACCGCTGCGGCATCCGCTGCGCATACGCGTCGCATCTCGCCGCATGGTCGAGCTCGGTGGCCGCGGCCACCCGCACCCCATGGAAGGGAGCGATCAGGTCGGACCTCCGAAGCCTTTGGCGGGCGATGCCTGCTCCGATCGCGGCGGTCGTCGAGAAGGGGCGCTCCGCGAATCGGATGGGGAGCGGCGAGGGCACGGTCACCCGCCGACCCTCCCGCGCGGCGGCTCCACCCTCGCGTCCCCGCGCCCATCGCGTGCGCGCCATCGCGCGCCAACGACGTGTGGAGGAAGAGTGGTCGCACTCGATTCTTCGCGAGGGGTCGCAACACGCTGCGCGCCTTCCGGCGCGCACGGCGTGTTGCGACCCCTCGACGAGGTCGGGCGCGAGCACGCCGGCGACCGACGACCTGAGTCGGGGCGACCGTTCAGGCGGTCGGCGAGGACGCGTCGCCGGCGCGGACGAGGCCGGACTCGTAGGCGGCGACCACCGCCTGGACGCGGTCGCGCAGGCCGAGCTTGGCGAGCAGGCGCGTGATGTGCGCCTTCACGGTCGCCTCGCTCAGGAAGAGTCGCCGCCCGATCTCCTGGTTGGACAGCCCCCGGGCGATGAGCAGCCACACCTCGCGCTCCCGCGGCGTCAGCTCGGCGGCGGGGTCGGCGGCCGGCGCGCCCGGCGGGGGCGATGCGAGGTACCGCTCGATGAGGCGCCGCGTGAGCGCCGGGGCGAGCAGCGACTCGCCGCGCGCGACCGTGCGCACCGCGTCGACGAGCCGCTCGGGCGGTGCATCCTTGAGGAGGAACCCCGATGCGCCGGCCTGCAGCGCGCGGTAGACGTACTCGTCGAGGTCGAAGGTCGTGAGCACCAGCACTCGCGGCGGGTCGGGCGCCGCCGCGACCCGCGCGGTGGCCTCGATGCCGTCGAGGCCGGGCATGCGGATATCCATGAGCACGACGTCGGGCCGGAGCCGTCGAGCGGCCTCGACGGCCTCCTCGCCGTCGCCGGCCTCGCCGACGACCTCCAGGTCGGCGGCCTCGAGGAGCCCCACGATGCCGGAGCGGACGAGCGCGTGGTCGTCGGCGACCAGCACGCGCGGCGCGCTCACGAGGCATCCCCCAGCGGGAGTTCGGCGGCCACGCGCCATCCGCCCCCGTCGCTCGGCCCCGTGTTGAGCACGCCGCCGTAGACGCGGACGCGCTCGCCCATGCCGGGCAGGCCGCGCCCGCTGCCGCGCACGGCCGCCACCGTGTCGGGCGCTGCGCCGTCGCCCGGCGGCGGACCGTTCACGACCTCGACCCGCACGGCATGGTCGCGACGATCGACCCGCACCGCCACGTCGGCGCCGGGCGCGTGCTTGCGCACGTTGGTGAGCGACTCCTGCACGATCCGGTACACCGCGAGCGCGACGCCATCGGGAACGCCCGCGACCGCCTCGTCGACCTCGAGGCGGCACGCGTGCCCGGCCGCCTCCGTCTCGGCGATGAGGTCGCGCAAGCCCGACAGCCCGGGCTGCGGCGCGTACGCCACGCCGTCCTCGCGGAGCACGCCGAGCAGGTGCCGCATCTCGTCGAGCGCCTCCTGCGCGGTGCGACGCGTGAGCTGCAGGTGGCGACGCGCCCGTTCGACGTCCTTATCGAGGAACTGCTCGGCGGCCCCCGCCTGCAGCGCGACGATCGAGAGCGCGTGCGCCACGATATCGTGCAGCTCGCGCGAGATGCGGGCCCGCTCGGATGCCACGGCGTCGGCCGCGAGCCGGTCGGAGCTCTCGCGCGTGCGCTCGAGGGTGAGCGCGCGGTGCCGCACGATGCGGCCCGCCGACCACGTGGCGCTCACGAAGAAGACGAGGAACACCGTTCCGGCGGCCTCGATGCCCGGCGATCCGAAGTAGCCGAGTGCGTGCGCGGCGAGCATCGCGGCGATCGGCACCGTCCCGAGGAGCGCCGCGAACCACCACCGGGCGATGCGCTCGGCAACGGTGTACGTCGCGACCAGCAGGCTCGGGAACGGGTTGAACGTGGCATCCGCCCCGGCGAGCGCGGCGTGCCCGACGAGCGCGGCCGCGACGAGCAGCATCACGAGCGCCGGGAACCGGCGGCGCACCACGAGCGGTGCGGACACGGCGAGTGCGAAGCCGAGCTGCGCGAGCACGCTGCTCGACGGCACGAGCACGGCCTCGAGCGTCGCCCACAGGCCGATGCCACCGGCGATCGCGAGGTCGAGCGGCGTGGTCCAGCGTCGCCACCCCCTCCACGGGCCGGCGGCGGGTCCGGCGGCGCGTCCGGGACGCCCGGCCGCCGTCGCGCGGTCGTCGCGCGGCGAGGAGACGAGGGCGGAGTCGGTCGGCACGGGTCCGATGCTACGGCGGCCCGGCCCGCGTGCGACAGCGACGAAGGTCGACATCCGCACCGCCGGGGGTCGATGCGCGGGCCGACCGGAGGCTCGCGGCGACGAGCCCTGCGTCGCGACATCCGTCGACTCGCGGTCGATGCCGGTGCCTCCACCCCGTCCGTAGGTTCGCCATGTCGGCCGATCCAGGCCGCCAGACCTCATCGAACCCACGAACAGGAAGGCCTCCCATGGCTCCCGCCACCACCGACCCCGTCCTCTCGTCGCGAGCCGCAGCATCCGACTCGACGGCTCCCGTCATGAGCTTCCCGCGCGGCGGCCGCCTCGTCGGCCGCGTCGGAACCCGGCTCACGGGCGTCGCCGCGCTCACCGCCGGGGCACTCTCGATCGTCATCGGCGTGCTGCAGTTCCTCTTCCCGCAGGACGAGGACCCCGCGATCGATCCGCGCACGCGCTTCATCCTCGCGATGTTCACGGTCAGCCTGTGGGCGTTCGCGGTGCTGTTCCTGGGCCTGGCGCGCTACGCCCGCTCGAGCTGGGGTGCCGTCACGGCCGCGACCGGCACGGTGCTCCTCACGGTCGGCACCATCACGAGCGCGGTCAACGGCATCGACCTCGAGTTCTTCCCCGCGGTCGCGATGCTCGCCAACGCGCTGTGGCTCGTCGGCGCGATCGCCCTGTGCGTCTCGCTCGTCCGGGCGAAGCGCGTGAGCCTGTGGCTCGCCCTGCCGATCCCGTTCCTGCAGCTGCCGCTGCTCTTCCTGTCGCAGGTCGGCGGCGGCGTGCCCGCCGGCGCGTTCCTGCTCGTGCTGGGGTCCGTCATCCTGGCCGGCCGCCTCGAGGGGCGGGCACGCCGTCTCGCGCGCCGCTGAGCGCGAGTCGAGGGGTCGCGACGCGCCGCGCGCCTTCCGGCGCGAACGGCGTGTTGCGACCCCTCGACGACATGCAGCGACCCGGTGCCCGTCCGTCGGACGGGACACCGGGTCGGCGCTGCGGGATCAGTACCCGTACTGGGGCGGGTTGTCGTGCTGCTGGGCGGCGTCCTTCACGTCGGCCGCAGCCGTCTTGCCCTCGGACTTGACGGTCTCGACGGCCTCGCCCGCACGGTCCTTCACCGAGCCCACGGCGTCCTGCGCGTCGGACTTGAGGTTCTGGGCGGCGTCCTGCGCCACGCTCTTCACCTCGTCGACGAGCGGCGCGGCCGCCTCCTTCGCCTTCTCCGCGACCTGGCGCTCCGGGCGCGACGCCGGGATCAGCGACGAGACGAGCCAGGCGGCGCCGAGCACGATCAGGCCCGCCGCGATGGGGTTTCCCCGCGTGGCCGAGGCCACGCGCTGCGGCGCCTGACCGACGGCCTCACCGGCGGAGTGCATCGCACCCCCCGTGGAGTCGGCCATGTCGGACGCGCTGCCCATCACGCGGTCCTTGGCCCGCCGGAACACGCCCTTGACCTTCTCGGTCTGGCGGTGCACCGCCTTGCCGGGATTGACCTTGTCGGCGAGGGCGTCGACGTCCTGACCGAGCTCCGCTCGAGTCCGTTCGATGTCGGAACGGATGGCGTTCGGATCGGTAGTCATCGGTTCTCCTCATTCCTCTTCAACGTTTCCGGGATCTGCTTGAGGCTGTCGACCGTTCGGGGCAGGCCCTGCACGCGGTCGAACTCCTTCTTGCCCATGACATAGAGCACGGCGGCCACGATGCCCCAGAGGACCGCGACGATGACGGCGGACCAGCCGAGGCTGTCGATCAGGTCCCCGAGCGCCCACCACAGTGCGACCGACAGGAACAGGACCGCGAACCATCCGGCGAACCCTGCACCGCCGAACAGGCCGGCTCCCTTGCCCGCGCGCTTCGCGGACTGGGTGGCCTCGGCCTTGGCGAGCTCGACCTCCTGGCGCATGAGCGTCGACATGTCGCGGGTCACCTCGGCGACGAGATCGCCGAGCGAGGTGGTTGCGGCCTTCTGCTCCGAGGGCGTCGGCAGGTCTGCCGGCGGCGCGCCAGCGACGTGCGCGCCGGTCGACCGCGGATCGACGCCTCCCGTGTGCGCGCCGCTCATCAGAGGGCTCCGGTCCCGTCGCCCCGGCGGGTGCCGTCGCCGGGAAGCGGCTCGACGTACGGCTCGGTCCCGGTGACGCCGGCCGTGGGCTCGGATGCCCACGTGGTCTCGGGCTCGGCGACGTGCGCTCCGCCGACGGTGCCGGTCGTCCCGACGCCCGCTCCGGTGGCGTACGTGCCGCCGGTGCCGGTGTAGGTCCCGGACGTGCCGGGGTACTCGGTCGTATAGGGCGCCTCGCCGGTGCCGGTGAGCGGCGCGGCATATCCCTGCGTGCCCCTGCTCGAGTCGTCGCTCGGCGTGGCGAGCGATCGGGTCAGCCGGCCGATCACGACGCCCGCGCCCGCGGCGATCGCGAGGAAGACCCCCGGACGGCGACGCGCGAATCGCTTGACCTCTTCGAGGACGTCCTGCGGCTCACGCTGGTCGAGCCAGGACGCGACGGAGTCGGCGCGGCTGGCGACATTCTGGACGAGGTCGCGCGCGAGGCCCGACTGGGGCGGGGTTCCGGCAGCCATGTCCGAGAACTGCGACCCGAGGTCGCGGATGCCTCCAGCGGCGCGGTGCTGCTGCGTCGACGCCTGCGAGCGGACCTCGCTGCCGACGCGGTCCGCGAGCTGGCGGACCTGGTACTTCGCCTCGGACGCGACGCCGCGCGCCTCCTGCTTGGCGGTGTCGGCGACGCGATGGCCGGCCGCACCTGCTTCCTGCTTGAGATCGGGATTTCCGGTCCCTGCGGTGTTCACCATGTTCGCCCCTTCCTGTCCGAGACCGACGATGAGCCGGGCTCGATGGCGGATTGTGCATGGGCCACGCTAGGTCGACGCCGCTCGGCCTTGAAGGGTCTTGCGAGGACTGGAAACGGAGCGTATAACCCGCGCGCGTGCACGACACGCGGCGACCGTCGGCGGCTCGCTACACGTCTCGGCGACCCGATGCAACGGGGTCCCAGAGCGTCGCACGAGTGCGTAGCCTCACCAGCACGATCCGCCGCGGCGCGCCCCGCGCCCGCGGCACCCGTGCGCCAGGAGGGAGTCCGGCATGCCGGTGCAGTACGGCTACAAGCTCGCGGCCGAGGGGTTCGGCCCGAACGAGCTGGTCCGGCAGGCGCGCCTCGCCGAGGACGCGGGGTTCGACTTCGTCGAGATCAGCGACCACTACCACCCGTGGCTGGACTCGCAAGGGCATTCGCCGTTCGCCTGGTCGGTGCTCGGGGCGATCGCCGCGTCGACCGAACGCATCGGCCTCGCCACCGGGGTCACCTGTCCGACGGTCCGGTACCACCCGGCGATCATCGCGCAGGCGGCGGCCACACTCGCGATCCTCAGCGAGGGCCGCTTCACGCTCGGACTCGGCTCGGGTGAGCGCCTGAACGAGCACGTGGTCGCGGCCGGCTATCCGAACGTCGCCGACCGCCAGGCGATGCTCCGGGAGGCGATCCAGATCATCCGGCTGCTGTGGTCGGGCGGCTATCACTCGTTCGACGGCGAGTACCTGGCGCTCGAAGACGCCCGCGTGTTCGACCTGCCCGATGAGCTCCCGACCATCGCGGTGGCCGCAGGCGGGCCGGATGCCGCGGGGCTGGCCGCCGAGTACGGCGATGCGATGTTCGGCACCGACCCCGATCGAGCGCTCGTCGAGGCGTACTGGGCTCGTGGCGGCGACGGAGTGCGGTACGGCGAGGCGGCCATCGCCTGGGCTCCCGATGCCGACGCAGCCGCGCGCGCGGCGCACGAGACCTCCCGCTGGTCGCTGCTCGGATGGAAGGTCATGAGCGAACTGCCGAGCCCGGCCAACTTCGAGGAGGCCTCGGTGTTCGTACGCCTCGACGACGTGCGCGATCAGGTCTCCTGCGGCCCGGATGTCGCCGCGCATGTCGACTCGGTGCGCGCCTACGAGGACGCCGGCTACGATCGCATCGCGATCATGAACCTGGGACCGGACACCGACGGCTTCTTCGAGTTCTTTGCGAACGAGCTGCGGCCCGCGCTCACCGCAGGCTGAGCACGGCGAAGGCCGGCCCTCCATCCGCAGCACTTCCACGGTTCTTCGCATCTGCCCGGGGCATCTGCGGCGTGAATCGTGCGAATTCGGCCGACGCGAGCGGAACTTTCGTGATACTTCCGTTTGCGACATCCGTTCGCTCATGTGACCATGAGGCATGGTCACCGCCGATCGCACCCATTCCACGGCACCCGTCGTCGCGTACGCCGCGGCGCCCGCACGCGCCGTCGGACCGGTCGCGGTCGTCGGCGCACCGCCCGAGCCCGGGGCCGACGAGGTCGACGCGCTGACCCTGGGCCGACGCATCCGCGACCGCCGCGTCGCCGCGGGCATGACCCTCGGCGAGCTCGCCGTCGCGATCGACCGCGCACCGAGCCAGGTGTCCGCGATCGAGAACGGCAAGCGGGAACCACGCCTCTCGATGCTCCGCACCATCGCGCTCGCACTCGGCACCACCGCCGACGAGCTGCTGCGGCCCGACGCGCCCTCGGAGCGGGCCGCGCTCGAGATCGCGGTCGAACGCGCGCAGCGGGGTCCGGTCTTCGCCGCGCTCGGCCTGCCGACGTTCCGGGTCGCGAAGGGCATGACCGACCAGACGCTGCAGACGATCCTCGCGCTGCACAACGAGATCGACCGGTTGCACCGCGAACGCGCCGCCACGCCCGAGGAGGCCCGCCGCGCGAACGCGCAGCTCCGCGCAGAGATGCGCGCCCGCGACAACTTCTATCCCGAGCTCGAGGCGAAGGCCGCCGAACTACTCGAGGCCGTCGGCCACTCCGGCGGACCGGTCTCGCACCAGCTCGTCGCCGACATGGCGAGCCACCTCGGCTACTCGCTCCACTACGTGGGCGACCTGCCGCACTCGACGCGCTCGGTGACCGACAAGCGCAACGGCCGCATCTACCTGCCGACGCAGCAGTCGCCGTCGCGAGACTCGCGCTCCCCGATCCTGCAGGCGCTCGCCTCGCACCTGCTCGGCCACGAGGAGCCCGGCAGCTACGGCGACTTCCTCCGCCAGCGCATCGAGACGAACTACCTCACGGCCGCCATCCTGCTGCCCGAGCAGGCCGCGGTGCGCTACCTCACCGAGGCCAAGAACCTGCGCCGCATCTCGATGGAGGAGCTCCGCGACCACTTCGCCGTCTCGTACGAGACGGCCGCGCACCGCTTCACGAACCTCGCGACGGCGCGGCTCGACATCCCCGTGCACTTCATGAAGGTGCACGAGTCGGGAACGATCATCAAGGCGTACGAGAACGACGCGGTGCGCTTCCCGTCCGATGCGCTCGGCGCCGTCGAGGGCACGATCGTCTGCCGCAACTGGACGGCGCGCACGGTGTTCGACGTCGAGGACCGCTTCAGCCCCTGGTACCAGTACACCGACACGTCATCGGGCACGTTCTGGTGCACGTCGCGCATCGAGAAGGCGAAGGAGGGCGAGTACTCGGTGTCGGTCGGCGTGCCGTTCGAGCACGTCAAGTGGTTCCGCGGGCGCGAGACGCCGCACCGCGCGGTCTCGACCTGCCCCGACGAGTCGTGCTGTCGGCGCCCGCCGTCGACGCTGTCCGAGAAGTGGGCGGATGCCTCGTGGCCGGCCGCGCGCACCCCGACCTCGCTGCTCGCGGCGCTGCCGACCGGCACGTTCCCGGGGGTCGACCAGACCGAGGTGTACCAGTTCCTCGAGGCGCACGCGCCGCGGGCCTGAGCGGAGTGGGCGTTCGCGCGTCAGTGGATGACGAGCGTGCCGACGGGCGCGCCGTCGCGGTCCATGAGCTCGTGCTCGGCCGGGCCGTTCAAGTCGAGCTGAGGCACCGCGCCCGCCCAGAAGCTCAGGATCCGGCCGACCTCGGCGGCTGCGGTGTCGTCGGGAAGGGCATCGAGGTCGATCGAGATCCGCAGCTCCATACCGGCACCCTGCCACGATCGGCCCGCGGCGTCACCCCCTCGGGCGCGGCCGGATCGATCAGCCGTGTCGGTACCCGCGCACCGCGTGCACCGCGAACGACTCGGGATACGCGGCGGCCGCCGGCGGCGACGGCGGGAAGGCGAACACGTCGAGCATGAGTTGCATCGGGTACTGGGGCGACTGGGCGACGCGCTTGCGGACCACGCCGTCGATCGAGAACACGACCTCGTCGGGGCGCCAGTCGACCGCGTACCGGTGGGGCTCGCGCACGTCGTCGAGCAGGCGCACGCGCTCGAAGTCGTCGGCGATGGCCGGGTCGCGGAACGGGTGGAGGCCCATGCCGACCAGGGCGCCGCCATCGTCGGCGATGTCGCGACCGAAGACCTCGAAGACGCAGATCTCGGCGGACTGCGCCGGATCGTCCTCGACGCCGATCATCCACAGCGCGGCCATCGCGTGCTCGTCGATGCCGTCGATCGCGGCGACCACCTCGATGCGGCCGAAGTGCGGGGTGTAGAGCCGTCGATCGGGCTGGGCCTCGCGGACCACGAGCCCCTCGCGGAACGGGTGCTGGCCGGCCTCGGAGCCCACCGCTCCCGAGCGCACCGCGGTCTGCAGGTTCGACACCTGCGTCGCGCCGTCGTACTCGACCGACCACGGCGGCTGGTCGGCATCGACCCGCAGGCGCAGCACGCCGTCGCCGACGTCGTAGCGGGCGAGCGTGCGCTCGCGGCTGGACCACTGCGGCAGGTAGTGCGGTATCCACTGGGCCGGGTCGAGATCGGGACCGGAGAAGTCGGCGTCGAACTCGAGCAGGTCGGGCGAGGGCGGCGGGACGGGCGGCGCGGGGGGCATGGGCCGATGCTCTCGTGCCCCGCCGACATCCGCCTCGTCTTATTGTCCATGTGTGCAATACGTGGCATGATGGCAGGACCCGACCGACTTGGAGTGATCCCCCGTGGGAACGACCGTCTACGAGCGCCGCCGCCCGCCGGCATCCGTCATCGAGCACAGTCTCGCCGCCGCCGAGCAGCGCGTCTTCTGGATCGACGACCTGCCCGCCGCCGCGACCCCCCGGCGACCGCGCCTCGATGGCGCACACGTCGCCGACCTCGCGATCGTCGGCGGCGGGTACACCGGCCTGTGGACCGCCGTCCTCGCCAAGCGGCGCGACCCCGGCCTGCGGGTCGTGCTCGTCGAGGCGAGGCAGCCGGGCTGGGCGGCATCCGGGCGCAACGGCGGGTTCTGCGAGGCGAGCCTCACGCACGGCCGCGAGAACGGCCTGGCCCGCTGGCCCGACGAGATCGACGAGCTCGACCGGCTCGGGCTGGCGAACCTCGACGCGATCGAGGCGAGCGAGGCCGAGCTCGGGATCGACGTCGAGTTCGAGCGCAACGGCTCGCTCGACATCGCCGTCGAACCGCACCAGGTCGAATGGCTGCACGAAGCGGCAGCCGATGCCGCGACCCGCGGCGATGACACGGTGAAGCTGCTCGACGAGCATCAGCTGCGTGCCGAGATCGACTCCCCCGCCTACCTCGGCGCCGTCTGGAACACGCGCACGAGCGCCATCCTGCACCCGGCGAAGCTCGCCGCCGAACTCGCGCGCGTCGCCGAGGAGGCGGGCGTCGAGATCTTCGAGCGGTCGCCCGTGCGCCGCCTCGACACGTCGGGTTCCACCGGCTCGGTGCGGCTGGTCACCGAGCACGGCCGCATCGAGGCCACCCGCGTGGTGCTCGCCACCAACGTCTTCCCATCGCTGCTCAAGCGCAACCGCCTCATGACCGTGCCCGTCTACGACTACGTGCTCGTGACCGAGCCGCTCTCGGCGGAGCAGCGCGCGTCGATCGGGTGGGCGAACCGGCAGGGCGTCGGCGACCTCGCCAATCAGTTCCACTACTCGCGCCTCACGCGCGACGGGCGCATCCTCTACGGCGGGTACGACGCGATCTACCATGCCGGCGGCCGAATCCGGGAGCGCTACGAGGAACGACCGGCCAGCTTCGCGCGGCTCGCGAGCCACTTCTTCACGACCTACCCGCAACTCGAGGGGCTGCGGTTCAGCCACAAGTGGGCCGGCGCGATCGACACGTCGACGCAGTTCACGGCGTTCACCGGACTCGCGCGCGACGGCCGGGTCGCCTACGCGTCCGGCTTCACCGGGCTGGGGGTGGCGTCCACGCGGTTCATGGCCGAGACCATGCTCGACCGGCTCGACGGCGTCGAGACCGAGCGCACCGCCCTCGAGATGGTGCGCACGCGTCCCCTGCCGTTTCCACCCGAGCCCGCGGCATCCGTCGGCATCAACCTCACCCGCTGGTCGCTCGACCGCGCCGATCACCATCAGGGCCGGCGCAACCTCGTGCTGCGCACGCTCGACGCGCTCGGCCTCGGGTTCGACTCGTGAGCGCCGCCGACCGACTCACCGCGGGCGCGGTGACGGATGCCGCGGCGCTGCCGCTCGCCCACGAGCCCGTGCCGCACGACCGGGTCGCCGCCGGCGCGCCGACCACCGGGCACGTCGAACTCGACGTGGCAACCGACGGCGGCCGCGAGCTCGGCGTCTGGGAGATGACGCCGGGCGCGATGCGCGACACGGAGGCCGACGAGGTGTTCCTCGTCATCGCGGGTCGTGCGACGGTCGAGTTCGCGAGTCCCGTGCGACCGGCGATCGACCTGGCGCCCGGGTCGCTCGTGCGGCTCGAGGCCGGGATGCGGACCGTGTGGACGGTGCACGAGACGCTGCGGAAGCTGTACGTGGCGCCGTAGCGGCGACGTGCGGGCGCGCCATCCGCGCCGCCGCGCCGTGGTTCAGACGGAGAGCGCCACGTCGCGATCGGCCGGCACCGTGATCGCGGCGACTTCCTTCAGGCGCGGATGGCGCTCGTCGCCCCGTTCGACGACGCCCGTGTGCCAGGTGAACCGGAGGCCGTCGGCCGCGTCCACCAGCAGCGCGAGGTTGTTGTCGAACCACGGGCCCTTGACCGTGCGCCACTCGAACGGCGCGTCGGGCACCTTCGCCGAGCGCGCCGCGGCCGCGCCGACAGGCGTCGCCAGCCCGTACGACATCACGACCGCGAACCAGCGGAGGAACCGCGGCAGCGGGTTGCGGACGGGCGAGCACACCGCCTGCAGGATGCGTCCGCCATGCCCGCGCTCGACCTCGGCGAGGTAGGAGTAATGGACGTCGCCCGAGAGGAAGAGCACGTTCTCCGGCGCGGGCCCCCGCGTGCCGTCGGCGAGTTCCGCCACCATGCGTGCGACCGACTGGAAGGTGTTCTCCCACGCCGCCCAGTGCTCGAGGTCGACCGCCTGCCGCAGCCGCTCGCCGATCCGCGCCGCGGCGCGGCCCCAGGCACCCTGCGAGATCGCCTCGTCCCATGCCTCGACGTGATGGAGTCCCATCGGCAGCAGGAACGGCAGCGACGTGGCGACGATCACCTGCCGGAAGCCGCCCTGGAGCTGGCGGTCGAACCAGGCGAGTTCGTCGCGGTCGAGCAGGCCCCGATCGGACGGGTCGAGATCGCGCGCGGCGCGCGAGTCGACCACGATCAGGCGCACGTCGTCGAGGTCGCGCGCGTAGCTCCAGCGCACGCTCGTCGGCTCGCGGTCGGCCCGTTCGGCGAACGCGTCGAGCGCGCCGCTCAGGTCGAGCTCCCCATCGCCGTCGCGCTCGTGGGCGACGACCCGCTGCCACAGCTCGTCGTCCGCGCGCTCGCGCGGCGACAGGTTGCCGAGATGCTGGTACACCCAGTACGAGCCGAGTCCGGCAACGATCCGCCCGTGCCACCACGAGGTCGCCTCCATGTCGCGCTTCCAGTCGAGCGAGGCATTCCAGTCGTCGCGCACATCGTGGTCGTCGAAGATCATCGCCGTCGGCACCGTCGACAGCAGCCAGCGATTCGCCGGGTCGGACCAGGCGAGCTGGTAGAGGTGCGCGTACTCCTCGTAGTCCTTGAGCTCCTTGCCGGGTTCGTCGTGGATGTCGCGGCGACTGCGGATGAAGTCCTGCATCTCCTTCGACGTCAGGTCGGCGTAGACCTGGTCGCCGAGGAAGAGCAGCAGGTCGGGGCGCTCCTCGCTGCCGTTCGCCATGGCGAGCGCGAACGCGCGCATCGAGTCGACCCCGTGCGTGCGGTTGCCGTGCGCGTCATGGGGCACGCTCGTGCGGCACGACCCGTACGCGAGGCGCAGACGCCGTCCGGGCGTACGAGTGACGACCTGGGAGACCGGATACGACGTTCCGGCCTCCGGCCAGACCCGCTCGCCGTCGAGCTCGACCTCGTATCGGAACCCGGTGCCGGCCGGGAGGCCGTCGAGCTCGACGAGGGCGTAGTGGTGGTCGTGCACCCGGAAGGTGCGGGCCGCCCACTCCCGTCCGCCGGCGCGCACCGTCACGCGGCACGCCGTCCGCGTCTCGACCCAGATGCTCGCGGACGTCTCGTCGACGTATCGCAGCATCGGTCCCAGCACGAGCGCCGATCCACCCATGAAGCCGTTCTACCGCGTCGGGCGAGCCGGGTCCACGGGTTGCGCTGGGCGGGCAAGCGCGTCGCCCGCCGCGACGACGGTCACGCGACGGATGCCGCGGACCCGCCGTTCGCCGAGTGCGACGGGTCGGCCGCGGCCTCCGCACGTGTCGGCGCCAGGTCGACCGGGTCGATGCGGAAGGCCTGCGTGAACCGGACGAGCGCCTCGGACTCGCCGGCGAGGATGGCGACGTCGCCGGCGCCGAGCCGCCCGGCGAGCAGGTCGCGGAACTCCGCCGGTACGAGGGAGAGCTCGAGGGTCGCCTCGAACGCGGGCTCGGGCGTCGCGCGCCTCGGCTGCGGCACGGCGCCGTCCCCGATGGGCACGACCTCGAGCGTGCCGCCGACGACGATCGCCGTGACGGACGCCTCGGCCACGTGCAGCACGTACTCGGTCGGCGGCATGCCGAGCGCGACATCCGCTCGGAACGCGGCCCGCAGGGCGATGGTGACGGCTTCGCGCGTGACGAGCTCGCCGTCTCCGGGATCGCCGAGTGCGGACCAGCCCCAGCGCTCCAGCGCGAGCACCACCGGGGCGAGCCCGCTGCCCAGCGCGGTGAGCTCGTAGCCGCCGCGGACGGTCGGCACGCGGCGGATGACGCCCGCCTCCTGCAGCTCCTTGAGCCGGTCGGCGAGGATGTTCGTCGGGATGCGCGGCAGGCCCGCCTTCAGGTCGCCGTACCGGCGCGGGCCGACGAGCAGGTCGCGGACGATGAGCAGCGCCCATCGCTCCCCGACCCGCTCGATCGCCCGTGCCACGCCGTCGTACTGGCCGAAGCCGCGCGCGGCGCGCGTCGCCATCGGGCCGGCCCGGTCAGGCCGACGTCGACGGCGCGCTCGCGCCCTGTTGCGCCATGTACGCCTCGGGGCCCATCTCGGCGGCAGCGGGCTCCATGTAGAGGAACCCCAGGATGTTGCCGTCGGGGTCTTCGAGGTCGCGCGAGTACATGAACCCGTAGTCCTGCGCCTCGCGCGGCTCGGTGCCCCCCGCGGCCAGGCCCTTCGCGAGAACGTCGTCGACCTCCTCGCGGGACGCGCGGCTGAGGGCGATCGACATCTGCGCGTGGGTCGTCGTGTCGATGATCTGCTTGTCGGTGAAGGTGCCGAGGTACTCGCGCGTGAGCACCATGAAGTAGATGTTCTCGTCGAGCACGACACATGCGGCGTTGTCGTCGGTGAAGTTCGGGTTGATGCTGAAGCCGAGCGCCTCGTAGAACGCCTTCGAGCGCTCGAGGTCGACGGTGGGGAAGTTCACGAAGATGCTGGTGGCGGTCATGGTGTCCTCCGGTTCGTGCGTCGGTGATGGATGTTCCCCGGGGTTGCGACACCAGCTTGCTCTTTGCAAGTGCACTTGTCAATAGCAAGTGAATGGATGGCGCACCGAGGACGCACCGGCGCCGTCAGCGCGTGCCGCCGCCCCGTCGCACGAGGAGCGCCATGTGCAGCGCCGTGAGCGTCTCGCCGTCGTCGAGATCGACGCCCAGCAGGTCGCCGATGAGCGCGAGCCGCTGGTAGAACACCGAGCGCGACAGGTGGCTCGCCTGCGCCGCCGCGGTGCGATTGCCCGGATGCGCGAGCATGGCGCCGAGCACGTCGAGCAGGTCGCCGCCACGCGCGAGGTCATGCTCGATGAGGGGCGCGAGCATGCGCTCCCCCAGCTCCTGCAGCCGGTGGTCGTCGCGCAGCGAGGTCACGAGCCGCACGAGGGGGCGATCCTCGGAGCGGCGCACGACCGTGCCGCGCGCCTGACGCGGCAGGGGCGTGCGCGCGAGGTCGAGCGCCTCCTGCACCGAGACGAGCAGGCCGTCGAGGTCGTGGGCGGTGGCGCCGATCGCGAGCGCCACGCCCGCGGCATCCGTCGCCGGCGAAGCGATCGCGCTCGCGAAAGCCGTCGCCGCAGCGTCGTCGAAACGGGTGCCCGCGGGCAGCGACAGGAGCACGACGCGCGCCGAGGCCGGCGCGGCGCCACCCTGCGGTCGCGCCTCGAGGGCCCGCCCGCCCAGCGCCCGCGCCGCATCGTCGGCGGCGCCGTCGCGGATGCCCCCCGTCGCGACGAGCCCGACCAGGTCGGCTCCGACGAGCGGGAGCCCTGCCGCCTCGAGCCGCGCGGCCGCCCCGCCGGAGGACCCGAAGCGCCCGGCGAGCAGGTGCTCGACCAGCCGTTGCCGGCCGATGCGCGCCCACGTGTCGTCGCCGTCGGCCAGCCTGCCGAGCGCCAGTGCGATCGCGCCCTGCTCGAGCACGCTCGTGCGACCGGCCGGATGCGCCGGTCCGGGCAGCGCGACGAGGTGCCCCCAGCGGATGCCACGGGCCTCGACGGGCACGATGAGCCATGCGTCGCGATCGGCCGCCGCCGCGGAGGGGCGATGCGCGGCGCGCGAGCGCGACTGCCATCCCGCGAGCACCTGCTCCTCGGCGTCGGGCGGGAGGTCGGCCGCGACGACCTCGTGGGCGAGGTTCTCGAGCACGACCGGCGCACCCAGGGTCTGGGCCAGCTGGCGCACGATGTGGTCGGCGGGAGCACCGCGCAGGGCGAGCTCGGTGAACCGTTCGCGCACCTCGTCGCGCGCGTGCAGCGCGGCCGTCTGCTCGGAGATGATCCGCCGGTGCACCTGCTCGGTGAGCGAGACGAACTTGACCTCGCGGTGCAGGGCGGCCAGCGCGAGTCCCCGCTCCTCGGCGGCCTGCACGACCACGGCGGGCACGTACCGATAGTGGGCGCCGAGCTCGAGGACGAGCCCGGCGATGCCGGCGTCCACGAGTCCGGCGACGAACGCGCGCAGCTCGTCGGGCTCGGCGGGCCAGCCCGATCCCGTCGAGAGCAGCAGCTCGCCGCCGTTCAGCAGGCGTGCGACGCCGGCACTGTCGGAGACGTGCAGCCATCGCACGCGCGCGTCGAGGGCCGGACCGCCGACGAGCACCTCGGGCACGCCCGCGGCGACCGCGTCGAGCGCGAGGAGTTCGCGCACGCTCGGCAAGCTCTCGTCGGCGAGGGTCACCGTCGGAGGGGCGCCCAGACGATCTGTCTGGTTCACCGCGACTTCGCGACGGTATGCCATCGTTCGCCCCTTTTCGCCTCTGTCACACTGGGAGAACGCCAGCCTAACCGGTTCCGGTCGATCTGTCCGATCCCGGCGTCCGGCAGCACCGCACCAGACAGAAGGACTGCAATGAGCCTCACCGAGACCGCCACCTCGCCCGCCGCGACCGTCGACGTGCCGCAGATCGGCCACTGGATCGAGGGCGCGCTGCGCGCATCCACGTCCGGCCGCACCGCGCCCGTCTACAACCCCGCCACCGGCGCCGTCCGGGCCGAGGTCGCGCTGGCCGACCAGGCCGAGATCGACGAGGCGATCGCCTCCGCCCAGCGCGGCTACGAGACCTGGAGCCGCACCTCGATCGCGAAGCGCCAGACGGTGCTCTTCACGTTCCGCGAGCTGCTCAATGCGCGCAAGGGCGAGCTCGCCGCGATCATCACCGCCGAGCACGGCAAGGTGCTCTCCGACGCCATGGGCGAGATCCTGCGCGGACAGGAGGTCGTCGAGCTCGCGACCGGGTTCCCCCACCTGATCAAGGGCGCCTTCTCCGAGAACGCCTCGACCGGCGTCGACGTCTACTCGCTCAAGCAGCCGCTCGGCGTCGTCGGCGTCATCAGCCCCTTCAACTTCCCCGCGATGGTGCCCATGTGGTTCTTCCCCATCGCGATCGCCGCGGGCAACGCCGTCGTGCTGAAGCCCAGCGAGAAGGACCCGTCGGCCGCGCTCTGGCTCGCCGAGCTCTGGAAGGAGGCCGGCCTGCCCGACGGCGTCTTCACGGTCCTGCAGGGCGACAAGCTCGCCGTCGACGGCCTGCTCACCTCGCCGGTCGTCCAGTCGATCTCGTTCGTCGGCTCGACCCCGATCGCCCAGTACATCTACGAGACGGCGTCGAAGCACGGCAAGCGCGTGCAGGCGCTCGGGGGCGCGAAGAACCACATGCTCGTGCTGCCCGACGCCGACCTCGACCTCGTCGCCGACTCGGCCGTGAACGCCGGCTACGGCGCCGCGGGCGAGCGCTGCATGGCCATCTCGGTCGTGCTCGCCGTCGAGCCCGTCGCCGACGAGCTCATCGAGAAGATCTCCGAGCGCATCGGCCGGCTGAAGATCGGCAACGGCGCCGGCATCGACGGCGTCGAGCCCGACATGGGCCCCCTCATCACCGACGTGCACCGTGACAAGGTCGCGTCGTACGTCGACATCGCCGAGGCGGATGGCGCGACCGTCGTGGTCGACGGCCGCGGCTTCTCGGTCGACGGCCACGAGGACGGCTTCTTCTTCGGCCCGACGCTGCTCGACCACGTGCCCACCACCTCGCGCGCCTACACCGAGGAGATCTTCGGTCCCGTGCTCTCGGTCGTCCGCGTCGCGTCGTACGACGAGGGCCTCGACCTCATCAATTCGGGCGAGTTCGGAAACGGCACCGCGATCTTCACCAACGACGGCGGCGCCGCGCGGCGCTTCCAGAACGAGGTCGAGGTCGGCATGATCGGCATCAACGTGCCGATCCCCGTGCCGGTCGCGTACCACTCGTTCGGCGGATGGAAGAAGTCGCTGTTCGGCGACAGCAAGGCCTACGGCGTGCAGGGCTTCGACTTCTTCACGCGCGAGAAGGCCGTCACCAGCCGCTGGCTCGACCCGGCCGCCCACGGCGGCATCAACCTCGGGTTCCCCCAGAACCACTGACCCCCTCATCCATCGCGAGGGGTGGGGGGGGGGGGGGGGGGGGGGGGGGGGGGGGGGGGGGGGGGGGGGGGTGGGGGGGGGGAAGGGAGGGAG
>NZ_JBVHVX010000035.1:0-17840 GCF_055564615.1 Agromyces sp. NPDC029043
CTACCCCGACCGCATCGAACCCCACCTCACCTAACCCAACAGCAACCACAGGAAAATCAGGAGTCACGTTCTTACACAGACATCTTGACAAGCTCCCTTTCGATCGATGTGGTCAGCTACCGCAAGCACTGTAAGCACGCCCGAACAACAAATTCAACGTGTGCAGTCACACGATCAGTAGTGAACTCTGTTGTCGCAGAACAGCACTGACACCAACTACCCACCACACTGACAGCTACTGCACAGCAACCACACAGCAACCCGGCCCTAAACCCGCCGATGTTCCGCTCGGGCGTAAAGCCCTGCCAGATTGGGAGTGGCGCTAGTCAAACCACCTGAGCCCCCGGCTACTGGTACCGCGACGGAAAACAGCTACCGGGCGATACGCTGCGTTCAGCGAGGTATCGCGACGTAGCTGCAAGTGGCGCGGGCCACGCCTGATGCAGACGATGCTCGCAGCTGCCGCCCAGCTGCGGGTAGGCGCCTGCTGGTCGTTCTATTGTCGGGTTAGAGCGACGAGTTGCAGTAGCACCATGAGGACGAGGCCAGCGGCGAACGCGATTGCAGTGATTGCGGTTAGGGCGGCCGTCAGGAGCGCGGCCCGGATTGCCTGTGCAGTCATGATTCGTTGTGCGTCAGGCTTTGCGGGCGCGGATGGCCTCGAAGACCGAGGGGTCGACGAGGGTGGAGGTGTCGCCGAGTTCGCGTCCTTCGGCGACGTCCTTGAGCAGGCGGCGCATGATCTTGCCCGAGCGTGTCTTGGGCAGTTCGGGCACGACGTTGATCTCGCGGGGTTTGGCGATCGGCGAGATCTCCACCGACACCTGCTGGCGCAGTTCGGCGATCAGCTGGTCACCGGTGTTCTCCACGCCTTCACGGAGGATGACGAAGGCGACGATGCCCTGACCGGTGGTCTCGTCGGCGGCGCCGATGACCGCGGCTTCGGCGACACCGGAGTGGCCGACGAGGGCGGACTCGACTTCGGCGGTGGAGATGCGGTGGCCGGAGACGTTCATGACGTCGTCGACGCGTCCGAGGACCCAGAGTGCGTGGTCGGCGTCGTAGCGGGCGCCGTCGCCGGCGAAGTACCAGCCCTGCTCGGCGAAGCGTGACCAGTACGTCTCGCGGAAGCGCTCGTCGTCGCCCCAGATGCCGCGCAGCATCGACGGCCACGGCTGGTCGAGCACGAGGTAGCCCGTCACTACCCATCGAGCAAGGACACTCGCGCCATGAACACCCGACCCGTCGACCTCCTCGCCACCTGCTGGACCAGCGCGGGAAACGTCGCACCATTGATGCCCAGCGAAGTCAGCCCGTTCGACATTCTTGACCGCGTTCGCGCTGTCGCCGACACCGGCTGGGCGGGAATCGGTTTCGTGCAAGACGACCTCAGAGTCGTCCGCGACGGCATCGGATTTGAGGCATTGCGCAAAGCGATCGTCGACGCCGGGTTGCGCTACGTGGAGGTTGAGATTCTCGCCAACTGGTGGGAAACGGGCGCCGCACGTGTCGCCTCCGACGAGGTTCGCGACCTGTTGTTCGAGGCCTCCCAACAGCTGCACGCTTCCCACATCAAGATCGGGACCTCATTTAGCGAGTCACTCGACTCGATCGCTCCGTTGATCTCCCCGCTGCGAGACCTCGCCGATCACGCAGCCGAGTATCACACTCGCGTTGCCATCGAACCGATGCCGTTCTCAATGGTGAGCAGCGTGCCGATGGCCGCCGACCTTGTCCGTGCAGTCGATCGGCCGAACTGCGGAATCTTGATCGACAGCTGGCACGTCTTTCGCGCGCACACCCCGCTTGCTGATGTCCGCGCTTCGGTGACCTCTGACATCCTCTTCGGCGTAGAACTCGATGATGCAGCTGATGAGGTGGTCGGAACTCTCTTCGAAGACACCAGTACCCGCAGATTGCTCTGCGGCGAAGGGTCATTCGACCTCCACGGCCTGGTCGAAACTGTGGCCGACATCGGCTGGGAGGGCCCGTGGGGCGTCGAAATCATATCCGACGAATTCAGAGCTCTCGACCTCACCACCGCGCTCGAGCGTGCACATTCCACCGCTGATGCGGTGATCTCCAAAGCACTGAACTGACCACGTGCATCCGGTGTGAAGTACTGGACCAGTGGTCGTCTCTCCACTCGTCAATGGAGGGCAAGACGGACGATCGCCCCGCCTGCCTGCGGCCTCGGCAGTCGGGGCGATCTCGTTGACGGCGGTGATGAAGCGCTGCAGCTCGGGATCGCTTTCGGCTTGGGCGAACTCGTGGGAGTAGCGCATCAATTTGTTGGCCCGAAAGGATTGCAGAGTCGGACGGATCACGCGCAGCACGAACAGCGCTTCGAGGCCCTGCGCGAACTCGGCGCGGGCAGTCGTTGTGCTTGTGGGGGAGGCATCGCCGGCGGGCAACAATCGAGAGTTGAGGTCGCATGCGTCCCAACGTTGCTGCCACGTATCGCCGGAATATTTGCCCAGGTAGTCGCCGATCTTGTCCAGGCCGCGGTTGCGGCTGCGCCGCCGTTTGACGGGTTCAGCCCACACCTTGCTAGCGAGGGCAACGATCGTCGACATGGGGGTCGCTGACAGGTCGCCGTAGCGGTGCACTGCCCGCGGCACAGCAGGTTGAGCAATGATCGTGGGTCTGGTGTAGCGGGTTGGAGGCGCTGCGTCGCCGGGCTGGCGGGGTATCCGGGCCCGTTCGCTGCCTCTATTCACCGAACACCCGTCGCGATGTCGTCGGCGTCGTAACCGGCGCTGAAGGTGACACCCTAACCACCACGCGTACGGCGGCATGGACCTCGTCGCATCCTCGTGCAGCAGCTCAACCAGTGCGTCGATGTCGTGGGACTCGAATGCCCGCACGTAACGGTCCAGCAGGTCGTGGGAGCCCTGATCGACTTCGGCGAGATCAACCGTGTCAGAACCTTTGGGGCTCGCCGACAGCTATCGCCGCGCAGAGGCAACGCGGGTGACCAACACGACGGTCGAAGCTGTTCCGTCTTGAGTACTGGCCGCTCGCTGCACGGTGACTGACTAGGCTGTGGGCCATGGGCCTCCTCCTCAACCCCGCCACCAACGACTACTCCCAGTTCGACGCCGAGACGCGCCGCCTACTCCGCGCGACCATCGACTTCTTCGAGTCCTACGGCAAGCAGCAGCTGCTGCAAGCCGATCTGCATGCCGAGTGGGTGACCGACTTCCTCGAGTTCGAGAAGAAGGAGAAGCTCTTCGCGACCTTCCTCACCCCGTCGGCCTACGCCGACGGGGACGAGAATCGACGCTGGGACGCCGCCCGCAATGCCGCACTCAGCGAGATCTTCGGCTTCTACGGACTCGCTTACTGGTACGCCGAGCAGGTGACCATCCTCGGCCTCGGGCCGATCTGGATGTCGAGCAACGGAGTAGCGAAAACCACAGCGGCACAACGACTCCTCGACGGCGAGGTGATGGCATTCGGGTTGTCGGAACGGACACACGGAGCAGATGTCTACAGCACGGACATGATCCTGACCGGCGACGGCGCAGGTGGTTTCACCGCGTCGGGTACCAAGTACTACATCGGCAACGGCAACGTCGCGGGCATGGTCTCGGTGTTCGGACGCCGCGCCGACATCGAGGGACCCGAGGGCTACGTCTTCTTCGCCGTCGACAGCCGGCACCCGAACTACCGGCTCATCGACAACGTGGTGCACGGGCAGATGTTCGTCTCGACGTTTGCGCTGGAGAACTACCCCGTCGGCGCCGACGACATCCTGCACACCGGTCCCGAGGCCTTTGCCGCAGCACTCAACACGGTCAACGTGGGTAAGTTCAACCTCTGCCACGGCTCGATCGGCATGTGCACGCATTCGCTCTTCGAGGCGATCACCCACGCCAACAACCGAATCCTCTACGGCAATCCGGTCACCGACTTCTCACACGTGCGCGGCAACTTTGTCGATGCGTACGCGCGCCTGGCGGCGATGAAGCTCTTCAGCGATCGCGCCGTCGACTACTTCCGATCGGCAAGCCTCGAGGACCGTCGTTACCTGCTGTTCAATCCGGTCACGAAATCGAAGGTGACGTCGGAAGGGGAGACGGTGATGACGCTGCTGCTCGACGTCATCGCGGCCAAGGGATACGAGAAGAACACCTACTTCCATCAGGCCAACCGGTTCATCGGCTGGTTGCCGCGACTGGAGGGCACTGTCTACGTCAACGTCGGCCAGATCCTGAAGTTCATGCCCAATTACCTCTTCGGGCCGGTCGAGTATCCCGAGATCGGTACCCGACTCGACGCCACCGACGACGCGTTCTTCTTCGCGCAGGGACCGGTCGGGGGCGCGGGTAAAGTGCGGTTCGGCGATTGGACCACCCCGTACACGGCACGCACCGACGTGCCCAACGTCGCAGTGTTCTACGAGCAGGCCAAGGCACTGCAGACGCTGTTGGAGACCGCCGCACCGAGCGCCGCGCAGCAGAAGGATCTCGACTTCGTCCTCACCATCGGGCACCTGTTCACGCTCATCGTCTACGGGCAGTTGATCCTCGAGCAGGCCGCGATCACCGGAGTCGACGTCGACCTACTCAACCGGATCTTCGACGTCCAGATCCGCGATTTCTCCGGCTACGCCGTGGCGCTCTACGGCAAGCCGACAGCCACTCCCGAGCAACAGGAATGGGCGCTGGGCGCCATCCGGCGACCCGTCGTCGATGCCGGCTCGGTCGACCGGGTCTGGCAGCAGGTCAAAGCTCTCGACGGCGCGTACGAAATGCCTGACTGACGGACGGTTGTGCGCGTGCTGCGCAGAACATTCACGCGATCCGGGAGCTAGTAACCCCGAGCCTCGGCACATTCACGAACACAATCACCCTGTTCTGCACTTTTGTCTCTCCGTCACAAATCGCGAACGCGGTCTCATGCGCTGAGCCCATGGGTACCCGCGCCGACGTCTCGTAGCTTTCTGTGGTGCACAACACAAACCTGACCGATCGTCGGGTGTGCTCACATTTCATCGCCAGCAGACACCAATGAGGAGATTCACTGATGAGCAACCTTCTGCAGGACAAGGTCGCGATCGTCACCGGCGCCGGCGCCGGTCTCGGCGCCGCGATCGCCCGACGCTTCGGGGCGGAGGGAGCCAAGGTCGTCGTCTCTGACATCAACCTCAAAGCTGCCGAACAGGTCGCAGCGACGATCGACGGCGCCCTGGCCATCGAAGCCGACGTGACCGATGAAGCCCAGGTCGAGGCACTTGTTGCGCAGACTCGCGAACACCATGGCGCCGTACACATTGCCGTCCCCAACGCCGGAGTCGGCACCGTCCAACCGATCGCGGAGATGTCCTACGCAGACTGGCGCCGCACCACGTCGGTCAACCTCGACGGTGTCTTCCTCACCATTCGCCACGCAGCGCCGGCCATCGTGTCATCCGGCGGCGGCGCGATCGTCACCATCAGCTCGATCACCTCCACCGCCGGATCGGCACTGCTGGCTCCGTACGCAGCCGCCAAAGCCGCGGTACGCAATCTCACCGAGACGGCCGCCGCGGAGTTTCGCCCGTACGGCGTCCGCGTCAACGCAGTCCTCCCGGGCTTCATCGACACCGAACTCGTGACCACAGCGGCACCGAAGTTCGAGGCGGCTCTCGGACTGCCGGCCGGCGGATTCGATGCCCTCATCGAACAGAAGCAAGGCCGGTACGGGACGCCCGAAGAAGTAGCGGCCGCCGTCACCTTCTTCGCCTCGGGTGAATCCTCGTGGTGCACCGGCAGCAGCCTTGTGCTCGACGGCGGACTCGTGAGCTCGCTGATCTGAGACGTGTTCGCTACATCCGCGCGAACCGCGCCATGACAAAGCAATACACACCGTAGGCAGCCAGGCCGAGCGCGGACAGCACAAGCAGGAACTGCCCGGCAGGCCAACCCGCGACGGTCTTCACCGCGCCGTCGATGCCTGTTGCCTTCGACGGGTCGGCCTTCACCGCCGCCACGATCACCAGGATTCCGGCACCCCCCAGTACGAGGCCCTTCGCCACGTAGCCGATGGTCCCGGTGATCGTGACGGCGCTGTTGTCGTCGATCTTGAGGTCATCAAGGAACTTCTGCGTGGCCCCCTTGTAGACGTGGTAGCCGCCGACCGCGGTGATCACGATGCCGGCGACGACGAGCACTGCCTTACCCAGCGTGGACTCCATCAGTTGTGCACTCAGGCCGGCGTTCTGCTGACCACTGGACTTGCCCTGACCCAATGCGAATTGTGCTGCGGACCAAGCGAACCCGAGGTAGACCACGACGAGCGCCCCGGCCTTTGTCCGGTCCATCCACCCGTCGTCGTCATCAGGGCGAGGGTCGGCAGGATGCGGTCCCACGGTCACCTCAGCCCCGCGCCAGAGCGCCATCGCGACAAAGGCGATCACTGCGAGCCACAAGACGAGTCGTCCACCGGCCGACGACGCGAACATCGCCAGCGCACCAGACTGATCCGCATTGCCGGCATCACCGAAGGCGAGGCGCAGCACAATGTAGGCGATCAGCAGATGCAGCAGCCCACTGACGATGTGACCGCCTCGGGCGAAGCGCTCGAACCAGTCGCTGTTGGTTGCCTGCCGCACGGCGTCGACCGGCTTGCTGTCCGTCATCTATTGCTCCAATGGATAGGGTCTCTAAGCCGTACCACAGAGGATGAACGAGCAGGGGAGAGTGGCGAACAGGTGGCTATTCGACCGGATCCGGTTCCGCGACCTCGATGGCGTCGCGACGCATTCGCCGGACAGCGGCGACAGACTTGACCACTGCCGCGAGCACGGGAGCTCCCAGAACCATGCCGAGCAGACCTGCGATGGTGCCACCGATCATCGTCGCCAGCAGCACCGCCATCGGATGCAGCTGCAGCGACGACCCCAGCGCCCACGAACTGACTGCACTCTGGATGGTGCCGTTGGAGACGACGAAGGTGATCCCCATGATCGCCGCTGCCCAGGGACCACCGGAGCCGAGCGCGATCAGCACCACGAAAGCCCCGGTGATCCACGCCCCGACGAAGGGGATGAAGGACAGGAAAAAGTAGAGCACGAAGATCGGGATTGCCAGTGGCACACCGAGAATCAGTAGCGGAATCATGAAGATCGGCGCGGTAAGCAGAGCCGTGATCGCCGTGCCCTTGAAGTAGCCGCGAACCGATTGACGGGACAGCCCGATCACCTCGTCGACTTCAGCGATACCGAATCCGGTGATGCGGGAAATCCACGCCGGGAAACGACCCGCGTCGCGCAGGGCGAAGAACAGGAAGAAGAGTGCGAAGAACACTCCGATGACAAGCGTGATGGCGCCGTAGAACGTCCTGCCGACCGCTCCGATCGCACCCTGACCCAGTCGGGCCGCGTGACCCTCCACGGCGGCGCGCCCCTGGTCGAGCCACCGGGGGTCGAGGTCGAGTCGGTCCAGCCAGGACACAAAGGACTGCCAGCCCAGGAGAGACTGCCGGTAGATGTCCGACCACTGCTGCACCACACCCCACACCACGATCGCCACCGTGCCGGCCCCGACCAAGACCGCCAAGAGCAGCGCGAAGGCGATAGCCAGCGTTCGTGGGACACCGACCTCAATCAGCCTGACCACCAACGGTTCGAGCACCATGGCCACGATGACCGCGACGACGAGCGGAACAAGTATCCCGCTCACCGCGCTGAGTGCGGCCGCGGCGACCACCACCAGCGCGATGATGCCCAACAATGACCAACTCACCAGGCTGGCCCGCCGAAGGGCAGTCAGCGAATGAGGATTCTGGTTGCTCACGCCTCTACGATCCCGTCACCAGGCGACACCGTGGTGTGCGGTGCCAGAACTTTCACGTCATCGAGAAGGGTACGGCACCGGAGGGCGCGCGGGGGTCGGGCCGAGCCGACGTGGAAGCCGGCGCCGAGAGCACATCGGTAGTGGTGCGAGTGAGTCCTGAGTCAGGGGATCTCGATGGTCTGAGCGCGGCGAATCTCCTCCACGGCGCGCACCAGATACGGGCCGTGATCGACCTCGGCATCCGCGGCCAAGTCTGCGGCGACCAGGATGGCCGCGCCGACAATCTTTGCGAGGGGAATCAATCGTGCGCCAGCACCATCGGCGTCCGGAGATTCACCGACACCCAATGCACCGAGGAGTAACGCAGCGACGGCGTCTGGGTCCATTTGTGCATCCCACCTTGATGCAGCGTCGACGATGCGGGTGAGAACATCGGAGACATCGTCGCCGCTCACACCGTCCTGGTAGGACGTCTCGAGGAGCTCGCGAACGAGGTGGGCATGCATCGCGCGGGCAGCCTCGCCGTGCTTCTCGAGTTGCGCGACACAGTCGTCGAAATCCTCGGAACTGTGCCTGCGCGCCGCCCTGATGCCGCGGTCGGTTGCCGTGGCGATCTCTCGAGCCATCAGCGACCAGTCCGCCGGAAATGCATGGTCTTTCACCACGGGGAGGACTCCTGTCTCGTCGAAGTCCCGAGCGTACCCGGGGCGACGGACAGTCCTACATCGCGCGCTTGGCCTTCTCCAACGCGGCAAGCGTGCGCAAGACCGAGTCCCGCTTCGCAGTCAGGTCCGATACCTTGGCCTTACCGCTGAGACCGCGATCTTCGAGCGCGACCCCGAGGCGATTCTCGATCTCATCGAGCTGCGCCAACAGTGCCTCGGCACGGCTCGCGAGTTCGGTGACGTCGGGCCGGGATACGCCCGGTCGGGTCGCGACCGAACCGGCTTTCCGCACCTTGCTGGTTGCCGCGCCGTTCGTTTCCTTGCGGGCGGGCGCAGCTGTGGTGCCGGCGGCACGCCGGACGGAGCGAGATGTACTCGTCTTGGGAGGGTGAGTCCGGGTCCGCGTCAGCTCCGCCCATGCCTCACGAAATGCGGCCCGATGCTCGCGTTCTTCGTCGTCCTCGGACTCCAAGGACCCACCCAGGGGGCGCAGGCCATAGAAGCGGATGAACGCGCGGGCCTCGGCGACGGTCTGTTCCGCGGTGCGGCACCGCCCGCACCGAGGCTCATTGCGAAAGTCGGCAACGTCCTCGGAGGACGAGCACCACACACATCGGGACGCAGTGACGTCGGTCATGGGAGCACCAGCGGCGAGAACAGACACGAGTAAACAGACTACGCCACAACGTCTTTCACTTCTAATCGGGGGCGACGTCACACATGCCGCGAGTTCGCCCCTGCGTGGCCTGCAGCATCGGGGACGTCACCGGGGGACCACCCGATGCTGTCGTGCATTGGTCTGCTCGACCACCCCGATCGCCTGTCTCAGAACTGTGCTGAACTGCGTCATCCCGGCGGCTCGCGCGGTTGCGGTGCTGCCGGTGGTCGTCAGGGTGCGGGCCGCGACGTCGGCGGCCTGGGTGCCGCCGACCATCAGCATCTCCGGCGCCTGGAACAGGATCGCCGAGCCGCGGTCGATGGTGTCGAGCGCGCCGGCCTGCGCGGGAGTGTGTGGCACCGCGATATCCGGCGGGTCGGCGACGATCGGGGCGTGGAGTGCGTCGACGATGTCGGCACGCATCGTGTCGACGGATCGGGCGCCGAGCGCCGGGGTGGCACCCGACTGCGCGGAGTCGGCGACGTCGAGTGCCCCGACCACGGCCACCTCGAGGGCGTTCTGGGCTCGCGGCAGAACCAGGTGGAGGTCGTCGTCGATGATGCCCGTCATCGCCGAGTTCGCCGGCCTCGTCACCGACCGCGCCGCCACTCCCGTTGAACGCTCGAACGTTTCGCCGCATGACCGTGCTGCCGTGTAGATGCCCGGCGCCTGAACAAGAGCGATCGGCACCTGGATCACACCGTCGACGATGTGCGGGCAGATCAACGAGCAGTAGGTGAACTGGTTGGCGACGAACGCCGACACGATGGCTCCGGGCGGCGGCGCGGGCCGTCGAAGGTCCGGACCGGTCACCAGGGCCGACGACCCCGCGGGCGTCGTGACCACCACACCCGAGTCGGGACGGGCCAGATCCACCGATACCCCAGAAGCGGGAGCAGCGACGCCGGCCCCGGCCACCACCCCGAGCACGACGGCTCCCGCCGCGCAGGTCACATGAAACCACTGCATTGGGCACGCTCCGGGGCTCGACAACCGATGATCGAACCCATCGTCCGGCGGCACGCCTGAAGAATCGCTGAAAGTCTCGACGCCAGTTGGACTGTGCGTGCTTCTCCGCGCCCGATGCGACGGGAGTGACTCGCGGAACAATCAGCAGGTCCGTTGCGCGCTCGACAAGCGACGCACAGTGAGTAGACTCAAAAATGAGCGCAGTCAGTATTTGGTTGGCGCATCGGCGTCGCCGATGTCCCGCGGGCGACCAGAATTCCTGCGCGACAAGCTGATCGGCGGTTTCAACAACACCGAGATCGGCTAACGGCCGACCGACAATCACATTCTTCAGTCATCACAAGATAGGAGATAGTCAATGATCGACATCAAGAACGTCACCGTGCTGGGCACAGGGGTGTTGGGCTCGCAGATCGCCTTCCAGGCTGCCTACGCCGGATTCGCCGTCACCGCGTGGGATATCAACGACGATGCGCTGGCCGCCGCCCGGAAACGATTCGACGAACTCGTACCGATCTATGAGTCGAGGGTGGACGGTGCCAAGGACAACGATCGGGCCGCGACGGCAGGCACATCGATCACCCTTGCCACCGACCTGGCCGCGGCGGTCGCCGACGCCGACCTCGTGATCGAGGCGGTACCGGAGAACCTCGACATCAAACGGGACACGTGGAAGAAGGTCGGCGACGCGGCACCGGCGAAGACGATCTTCGCCACCAACTCCTCCACGTTGCTCCCGAGTTCCATCGCCGACTCGTCAGGCCGGCCGCCGAAGTTCTTGGCGCTGCACTTCGCCAACAACATCTGGGTTGAGAACACCGCGGAGGTCATGGGTACCGCGCAGACCGACCCGGCCGTGTTCGCGACGGTGGTGGAGTACGCGAAGGCGATGGGCATGGTGCCCATCGAGTTGAAGAAGGAGAAGGCGGGTTATGTCCTCAACTCGCTGCTGGTCCCGTTGCTCGACGCCGCCGCGGAACTGCTCGTCGGCGGATACGCCGACATCGAGACCGTGGACAAGACCTGGCGAATCGGTACCGGCGCGCCACTCGGACCGTTCCAGATCTTCGACATCGTGGGCCTGAAGACCGCGTACAACATCGCGGCGGCATCCGACGATCCCGCCCAGAAGGAGTTTGCCGACTACCTCCAGACGAACTACATCGACAAGGGCAAGCTCGGCACCTCCACCGGCGAGGGCTTCTACAAGCACTCCTGACGCCCGGATTCACGACGACGCTGGGGCGTGCGCGTCGACGGCAAGTGTGACCCTGTCGCCAGCTCTGCTCACTGGTAAGCGATTCCAAACATGCACACCGAGATCGCTTGTCTCGGCGGCGATTACGTTAGGCAGCGAACAGAACTGGAAGCGTTAGCCCGAACAGGGGAAAAGTGCGTCCGGTGGTTGCTGGCGCTACTGCCTCGCCGTAGCGTCTCGTGTGGTTAGACAGACCAAACACAGGAGGTTGCAGTGCGTCGAGTGTCAGGTAGCGTTTTTGCGCTGATCGCAGCCTTAACGCTGTGCATCACCGGAGGCGTTGTCGGAGCGGGCAATTCCGTAGCCTCACCCGAAGCGACACAGGTGAGCATGAACCCCGGATTTTTCGCGACGACCTGGGGTGGACACAACCGCTCTCTCGTCCTTCGTCCTGATCACACCGGCACGTATGCCACTGTGGCCGGCTATCGGGATGGTGAGTTCTGGGACGCGGTTTGGGGAGACTGGGATGACACCGTATACGTCGTGCTGACGAATCAGACCAAGAAGCTGGGAAACCGCGACCGCGGACTGAATCCAGGAACTGTGCTGACTTTCCAGCTCACACGAAAGTTCGGGAAGCCAGTACTTCTGAGTGGCGGTACGCCGTGGTGCTCCCAGAAATACGGATGGGTCAACGTCTGCTAACAGTGAGCTGACCTGCTCGATCGGATGTCAAGGTTCCGCTCCCAACTGCATGGGCGCACATCGGGCAATGACCGCCGAGACAATCAGCGGCGCATGATCTTGGCCAGCTTCTTGCTCTCCGTCCACCGTTGTTCGATTGGTCGCCTGGCCCCGGTTTCGATGAGGGAAGGGTAGGACGTCAAGTCGGTGAACTGCAACCGCCCCGACTGGAACCCGATCATCGCGCTGGCCCTCCCGCCGGATTCCAGCTGCTCCGAGAGGAACTCGATGGATCGCGCGGTCAGGCTCGTGGCGTGAATACGATCAAAGGGCGAGGGGTCGCCACCTTCCTGGACGTGTCCGAGGACCGCTTGTCGGGCGTCGAACAGATCGCCGCCCTCCTTCTCGAAGAGCGACGTGACGAACCAGGTGTTGTAGACCGGGTCGGCACCCTCGCTACGGATGATCAGTCCCAGACGCGTGCCGGATCTGAATCCCTCAGCAACCGACTGTATGTCGGCGGTGAGATCGTCGAGAGTGATGCCATCCTCGGGCATATAGATGTGTTGCGCGCCGGAAGCGATCCCGGACACGAGAGCGAGGTAGCCGCAATCGCGCCCCATCACTTCGACGACCGCGACTCGTCGCGTGGCGACCGCGGCTTGTCGGATCTTGTCGATGTCCGACACGATGCTGTTCAAAGCGGTGTCACTGCCGATGCTGAGTTCGGTCCCCGGGACGTCGTTGGTGATCGCCATCGGCAGGCAGACGATCGGGATGTCGAGTGCCGCATACTGCTGCCGGTGTCGATGCAACTCGTACGCGGCCTGGTAGCCTGACCAGCCGCCCGCCATCAGAAGGCCGTCGATGCGGTGAGCGGCGATCTGCTCGGCGATCTCCGCGATCCCGGCGTCAGTGGGAACGTAGCGATTGGTACCGAGTTCGGCGCCGCCGTCGGCCACCCAGCCGCTGACGTCCATCCAGCCCATTTCCTGGACGTGGCCGCGCCGCAGCCCACGGAATCCGTTCTTCACCGCCAACACGGTGTAGCCACGGTCGAGGCCCAGCCGCACCGCCGCACGCACCGCCGTGTTCATCCCGGGTGCCAGACCACCGGCGTGCAGGATCGCGAGGCGGAAACGCCGTCTGCCCAGTCGCGTCGGGCGGGGTTCGGCCTGTTGCACCGTCTGCAGGATCCGGTATGACTCACGAAAACTTCCGCCGCGCAACAGCATCGCGCCGTCGTAGTCTTTGGCCTTGATGCGTTCGGCAACGGCACGGGTCTGCTCCACACACTCCATCAGGGGAGCAGCGACCACCCTGTTGCCCCGTAGACCGATCAACTGAGCCGGCGTCTGCGGGTCATCGTTGAGCAGACGCTCGACGGCGGCGTATCCCAACCGGGTCGCCAGATAGCGGTCGAACGCACTCGGCGCACCGCCGCGTTGTACGTGTCCCAGGGTCGTGATGCGGGTGTCCTCTCCGAGCTCGTCTTCAAGGAGGTTCTTGACTTGCTCGGCGGTGATGGGGTCGCCGTTGCGGTCCTGGGCACCCTCGGCGACAACGACCACCGATTGGCGACGCCCGATGAGCCGGCCCTCGCGAATGTCGCGACACATCCGGTCTGCCCATCCGTCGGCCGGCGGCTGCTCGGGAATGAGTACCCAGTTGGCCGCGGTTGCGAGCGAAGCCATCAGTGCCAGGTAGCCGCAGTTCCGCCCCATCACCTCGACGACAAACGAACGCTGATGGCTTGAAGCGGTACTGCGCAACGCGTCCATTGCCTCGACGATTCGGTGCAGTGCCGTGTCCGCGCCGATCGTCATGTCGGTGCCGGACATGTCGTTGTCGATCGATCCGACGAGGCCGACCAGCCGAAGGTGGGGATGCGCCGCGGCGAGATCCTCGGCGATCTCGCCGGAGTCGACCAACTCGGACAACAACTCCGGCCAATCCGCACGAAACTCGTTCGCTCCGCTGAGACTGCCGTCGCCGCCGATGACGACCAGCGCGTCGATTCCCCGCTCGATCATGTTCCGGGCCGCCGCGCGCAGCCCCTCACGGGTGCGGAAAGCTTTCGAGCGCGCTGTTCCTATCGCGGTACCACCCCTGGCGAGGATGCCGTCGGTATCGGCGATGTCCATCCGCTTGATCAGGTCACCGCCCTCGACCAGGCCTTGGTAACCCTCATGGATCGCGTATGCGTCGATCCCGTGATAGAGCGCGGTAAGTATGACTGCCCGGACCGCCGGGTTCATTCCCGAGGCATCACCGCCACTGGTCAAGACGCCGATGCTGGAGGGTGACGACGCTTGGCGCGAGGAGGCGAAGTCCTCCCGGCCGGAGTCGTGTGTCGTGCTCATCGAGTACCCGTTCGCTCGTTGTTCCGTGCCAGGAACGTTGCCGGTAGTACTTCCGACTACGAGCATCACCGTCCGGCGCCGCTCTCGCAACCGATTCGCATTCCCGCCCCGCGATGAGACTCGACATCAGAAACTCATAATCATCGACAGTGGGTGGCTGCCGGCGGCGGTGAACGCACAAGGGGAGTGGCGGAGTGGCAAACGGCAACGCCGCTGACCTGGGGCTCGCCGTCTCAAGTGAAATCCCAGGGTCCCACATCTCGTCAGAATCGGTGGCGAATGTTGTGCAGCGCGTCTACGGAATGATCACAGGCGCCGAACCGTCACCGAGGCGCAGGACGGTGAAGTGTCGATGATCGAGTGTGGCGACCGTCTTGGTGCGATACGCATCGGCCAGGACGATGTTGGATGCGTCGGCAACACCGACGGGTACATCGGAATACTGCCGAACGATCGCCGAGGCTGCCGACAACCGCTCGCGCGACATAGCGGCGAGTTCCCAAGCGCCCGATGTCAATTCATCGAGCACGATGCGCTCGATGCGCGAGCCATGGCGAGTCAGCACAAGATAGTCGAGCTCAGCCACGATGTACGGCGACACGACCAAGGGTTCATCGGATGTATCGATCACCGCCGAGACAGCTTCATGCTGCGGTTCAGAAGCGTCGAAGTAGGCCAGCAGCGCACTCGTGTCAACGATCACTCGCCGAAACCCTCGAGCAGCTCGTCGACTCGCTCGGCAATGGGTTCGTTGCCCGAAAACAACGCGCCCCGAGGCCGAGGCATGTCACCGCTCAAAGCTTTTCGCAATGCTTGCCGCACGATCTCGGCCTCCGGAAGTGATCGTCGGCGCGCTTCGAGTTCGATAGCCCGCTTCAAGTCATCCGGGAGGTACAACGTCGTCTTCGCCATGCCACATATGGTACCACCGGTGGTGCGCGGCAAAGTGGGCGGAAGATCGACCACACGGAACCATGGGCCGCACTGCGTCAGCCAAGCGGGTTGCAATTGCTGATGGCACCGCACTCCTGACATGAGGGGCAGTTCAGACAGACACACTTCTTTGGGGACGATCATGCATTTTTGTCACAGTGACGTAATGGGAGTGCCGCGCTCGCTGCAAGGTCGAAAGACAGGCGAGGCCCAGTAGTGATCCGCAAACATCAAGGTGTGCAACGGCTCTGAGTGCCCAGCACTACCTCGGCGCCGCCCGGCGAGCACTGGGGCTCACCGCAGATGTTGTCAAACGACGACAGAACAGCCTGCAAATCCGCCAACTCGATGAAATTTCGCCAATCTGGGTGATCATCGACACGAGTCCTCTCATCTGTTTGAACTCGTCCTCGTTTAGCGCCGATAAGATACATTATGTCAAGTAAACCGCTGCATATTCCATCAGATGAATCACAGCCAGACCGCCGACGGTCCCCACGACCACTCCATCAAACCGGCTCTTCCTGAATGACGGTGCGTAGAACAGGTTCTTGCGACCACAAGATGTGGGGTGAGCAAGATCGCGGGGTATGGGCGGTGAGCCTGTAGATGTAGGCGGGTCCTGTGGTGTGAGGATGAAAGTTCCTACACAATCACTCACACACCAACAGGACCCACGTTGCAGCGTAGCGCTATTGCCGACACGATTTGCCGCACCATCGAGCTCGGGGTGACGATCACCGACGCTCGATGAGCCGGCTCCTGATCGGCGCAACCGCCACCGAGTGTCCCGCCCTCGACAACGCTCGCTACGGCCTCTGCCTCGTGCCATTCCGTGCTATCATGTAGCACATGAGCGTGCCGCGCGAAGTAAGCCAACGCGACCTCCGCATGCGTTCCAAAGAGATCATGGACGCGGTGGAGTCCGGTGATTCCTTTACGGTGACCCGCGACGGCCGTGGGATAGGGGAACTCGTCCCCCTACGTCGACGACGCAGCTTTGTTTCCCGCACAGAGTTCGCCCGCGGCTCGGTCTCGGCTCCATTGATTGATGTGGAGAAGTTCCGGTCTGATCAGGACCGCGTATACGACGGAACGTTGAGCGACCCGTATGCCTGACGAGATACGGCGGGGGCTACTCGACACCAACATCTTGATTCTTCGCCACGCAATCGAGCCTGCGGAACTGCCGGACGAGATGGCAATTAGTGCGATCACCCTGGCTGAGCTCTCCGCAGGCGTACACCTGGTAACTGGCGACGACCCACAGGCCTCCGACGAACGCGCACGCCGCGCCGATGTTCTCCAGCGCGTCGAGAACGAGTTCGACCCTCTACCGTTCGGCGCTGATGCTGCTCGCGCATTCGGCCGCATCAGCGCCGCGGTCCAATCTCGCGGAAGAACGCCGCGGAGACGAGTGGCGGACCTCATGATCGCATCTGTTTCGACCGCAGCCAGGCTCCCCCTCTACACCACCAACCCCAACGACTTCGAAGGCTTGGACGGCATTGTTCGCGTCATACCCGTGAGTCGCCCCTGAGCTGAGAGCTGACCTCAGCTCGAGTCTCTCATCGACAGGGTCCAGACAATATGCAGCAACCGAATATGCAGGGTTACCGGTAATCCAGTGCATACCACTCCGCGGTACAACGAGATTCAAGTTTGTCGGATGATGACAAGAAGCTAGTTGAGACGCCGCCGTCCTACTGAGACTCGCTGCCAGATGGTAGAGAGCAAAACAGTGCGAACTATAGTTCGAGAACCACGCGGAGCGCGGCGTCGACACGCCGCAACTCTTCATGGGTCAGGTAACCCACGCTATCTCCGAGTCGCTGCGGGTCGACAGCCGCAACTTGCTCAGCCAGGACCCGCGTTGTACGACCCGCGACCTCTACTTCAGGCCTAAATGTCGCCGCACGCGCCGACGCTGAAGTCGGCGCGACCAGCCAGGTCGAAAGCGGCAACTGGTCGGATTGCGCTACTACCGCATAACGGGCACCCGACTGTTCGTGGCCTCGGACATCTTTCGGAGCGCGAAGTCGATACACCTCACCTCGCACGTAACGCCTCCATGTCCCGAAGTACCTGTGCGGCCTCAGCTCGATCGGCCGGGTCGCCGGCCAGCGCTTCCGCTTCCTCGCGGAGCGACCTGGCGGCCTTGTGTCTAGCTGCGTCAATGATCGCTGCACGGACCGCGGCAGATACGGGTGTGCCGTCCTCCGTGAGGATCGACAGCGCTCGAGAAGTGTCTTCGTCGGGCCGGAACGTGATGGTGTCAGCCATCGTCCCATCGTAGTACAAATCGTAAGACGGGATGCGGGCTCTTTGAACCTGACGATTACGCGGAGTCGGATATGCAGCACGACCGGTACTCCTCGGCGTTATCGGGCTCTTCCTGAATCAGAGTGCATCGAGGTGTTGTGCCAGGCCGCCGGAGTGGATGAGTGACCGCAAGATGTAGTGGCCGAGGTTGCGGAAGCCGAGCGCGATCCCGCGTAAGTGTTCCAGGCGACCGTTGATGGCTTCCACGGGCCCGTTGGAGGCGCCGGTGTCGAAGTAGGCCAGGATCTCCGCACGCCGGGCCCA
>NZ_JBVHVX010000036.1:0-16521 GCF_055564615.1 Agromyces sp. NPDC029043
GTTGGACTGTGTGTGTTCTGGGTGCGATCGGGCCAACGGCGCCGCGGGGGGGTTGCGTCTCCCCCCCCCCCCCCCCCCCCCCCCCCCCCCCGTGCCGGCGACGGATCACCGGCGGAGTCGGAGCCTTCGGGTTACCCGAGGGCCTCGACGGTGGACTGCATCGTGTCCGCGGCCTCCTGCGGCGTCGCGGTGCCCTCGGCGACCGAGACCGCGGCGGCGAGGATCGCGTCCTGCTCGTCCTGGTTGAGGTGGAGGAACCGGGCCAGCGAGGTCTGCGGGACGGTCTCCGTGTAGTTCTGGAGCGCCTCGAGCTGCTGGTCCGGGAAGGGCAGCGTGATGTTCTCCCACTCGGGGACCACGCCGTTGAGCGCCGGGATGTTGTTCAGCTTGTCCGCGACGAGCTGCTGCGCGTCCTCGTTGGTCGTCAGCCACGTGATGAACGTGCGAGCGGCGGCCTTGTTGTCGGACTTGTTGCTGAGCGCAAGACCGTAGTCGGCGTCACCGAAGTAGCCGGCCGGGTTGCCCTTGCCCGCGACATCCGGGAACTCGATGGGAACGAGGGGGAACGCCTCGGGGTTCGCGACGCCGGCCGCGGAGATCGCCCCGAGCATGCCCTCCTCGGGGGCGTACTGGGTGTACCACGAGCCCATCATGATCATGGCGTACTTGCCCGACATGAAGTCGTTGTTGGCGTCGGGGTACTGGGCGTAGCCGATGGCGCCGTCCTGCATGATGCCGTCGGTGAAGAGGCGCTTCCAGATCTCGAACGTCTCGACGATCGCCGGGTCGTTCCACGGACGGTCGCCCTTCGAGGCCTCGGTCCACGCGCCGGGCTCGACGCGCTCCGCGATCGCCTGGAGGGTGTCCTGGTCGAAGCCCTCCTGGGAGGCCCCCTGGACGAAGCATCCGATGTTGTTCTCGCGGAAGGTCTCGCAGGCGTCGATCCACTCCTCGAGGGTCGTGGGGTGCTCGAGGCCGACCTGGTCGAACAGGGCCTGGTTGACCCACATCGAGCCGGCGTACACCGCGCCGACCGACATGGCGACGAGCTTGTCGTCGGCCGTGAGGCCGTCGATGCCGATCTGGGAGACCTCGTCCTGCCAGTCCTCGCCGAGCGCCTCCTCGGCCAGCGGGGTGAGGTCCTCGGCGAAGCTCTTGAACGCGTCGACGCGGGAGCCGGGCTGGACGCCGAAGACGTCGGGTCCGCTCGAGGTCTGCAGGGCGGGCCGGAGCGCGGCCTCCCAGTCCTCGATCGGCACCTGCTTGTAGTTGACGGTGATGTCGGGGTACTCCTCGTTGAACGCCTCGATGTAGCTCTGGGCGACGTTGACATCGGGGGTCCAGCCCCACCAGTCGATCGTGCCCGAGTCGGCGTCGCCCTCGGCACCGCCTCCGCCTCCACCGGTGCAGCCGGTCAATGCGAGGGCGGCGCTCGTGATGATCACGCCGGCGGCCACCAGGGGGCGGCCGCGACGATGTGAGCTGCGTGCTGTGTGCATCGTTCTCCTTGGCTCGAGTCCGGCACTGCAGTGTGCCGGCTCCGCGTTTCGGTGGCGCTGCTGCGCTGCCGGTGCAAGGACGGAGGGGGCGGGACTTCCTCGTCTCACGACCCGAGCCCCGGGGCCCGTCCTTCGCGACTGTGACACCGTACGTGACCGAATCTTTGGCGTCAAGACTCATCTGAGTTTCGAAACATTTCGGACGCCTGTCTTGGGCGTCAGAAGGCGCGCAACGCCGGAAACACTCGGCCTGGTGAGGATGCTGACAAGTGGGGCGGGCGCCCTCGGCCTCCGTGCGCGTCGTCAGGCGGCCAGTTCATCCCGAAAGATTTGCGGATGGTTCTTCGAGATGATTAGCTTGGCGCCGGCACCTGACGCGAATGGCGCGACCGGGGACACGAAGGAGTGAACATGCCGCTCATCCAGATCGATCTCGAGCGCAGCCTCTACGAGGGGCTGCACGAGCGCATCAGCGCCGAGATCCAGCAGGCGCAGGTCGACGCGCTGGGCATCACGCCCGACGACCTGTTCCACGTGTTCCGCCCGCACGAGGCGGCAGAGCTCAAGTTCGATCCCGGGTACAACGGCGTCGACCGCCGGGGACTCGTCCTGATCCGCATCGTCATGGTGCACATGTACTCGGTCGCCACCAAGCGGGAGCTCTACCGCGCCATCGTCGAACGCCTCGCAGGCCTCGGGATCCGGCCCGAGGACATCCTGATCAGCGTGACCGAGAACGCATTCGAGGACTGGTACGCCGGCAAGCTCTGATCGGCCACCCCACACCTCACCCGAAGACGCACGACCCACACGATCGGATACACGATGACTCCAGGCTCAGCCCCCCTTTCGGTGCTCTACATCGGCGGCACCGGCACCATCAGCGCCTCCTGCGTCCGCCGCTCCGTCGCCGCCGGCATGGAGGTCTCCGTGCTGAACCGCGGCAACAACCAGAAGGCACGCGACCTGCCCGCAGAGGTGACCTCGCTCGTCGGCGACATCACCGACGACGCGTCCGTCCGCGCGGCCCTCGGCGACCGCGAATTCGACGCGGTCGTCAACTTCCTGTCCTACGGGCCGGAAGACGCCTCCCGGATGGTGGAGCTGTTCGAAGGTCGCACCGGCCAGTACGTCTACATCAGCTCCGCCTCGATCTACCGGAAGCCGGTGCTGCAGACCCCCATCGTCGAGTCGACCCTCCGCAGGAACCCCTTCCTGGCCTACGCCCGAGACAAGATGGCGGCCGAGGACCTGCTCATGGCGCGGCATGCCGAGACCGGGTTCCCGGTGACGATCGTGCGCCCGTCGCACACGTACGACGAGCACAACCCGCCGCTGCCCGGTGACTGGACCATCGTCGACCGCCTCGCGCGCGGCGACGAGATCGTCGTCCACGGCGACGGCACCTCGCTCTGGACCCTCACCCACTCGGACGACCTCGCCCAGGGCCTCGTCGGGCTGCTCGGCAACTCCCGCGCCGTCGGCGAGGCGTTCCACATCACGGGCGACGACGTCTTCACCTGGGACCAGATCTACACGACCATCGCCGACGCGCTCGGCGTCGAGGCCCGGCTGGTGCACGTCCCGTCCGAGTTCTACCCGATGGCGGCGCCGGACTGGTTCTGGTCCGACCTCATCGTCGGTGACCTCTCCCACAGTGCGGTCTTCGACAACACCAAGATCCGCCGATACGTGCCCGGCTTCGCACCGCGCCTCACCTTCGATCGGGCAGTGCTCGGCATGGTGCGCTGGCGCGCGGAGCATCCCGAGCTGACGGCGCCCGACCCCGAGGTCGACGCATTCGTCGAGCGGCTGCTGCGCGGCTACCACCAGGCCCGCGACGCCTTCTCGGCCCTCGCTCCGACCGCGAACGCCGCCTAATGCATCCACCGACCTGCCGCGTCCTGCGTCTCGCGCTGGGCGCGGCGGGTCGGCACGCGGGAATCACGGGCGGAACGCCGCGCCCTCAGCCGTCGAGCCAGGTGGCGCGAGGCGGCACGTGCTCGTCCAACTCGGCCCAGAGGTCATCGGGGATCTCGGTCGCGTACAGCTCCAGTGTCTGGTCGATCCGCTCGGGGGCCGAGACGCCCACGACGGTCGAGGCGACGCGCTCGTCCCGGAGGGAGAAGCGCAGAGCCGCGGCGGCCAGCGGCACCCCGTGCCGGTCGCACGCCTGCTGCATCGCGAGCGCGGCGTCGCGCACGCCCTCGCGCTCGCCGTACGCGTACCGCGACGTCGACGACGGGCCCTTCGACAGCATGCCGCCGCCGTACGGCGCCGCGTTCAGCACGCCGACGTCGAGTGCGGCCGCGTCGGCGAGCAGGGGCTCGGCGGAACGGTCGAGCAGCGTGTACCGGTTGTGGGTGAGCACGACGTCGAAGAGGCCGGTGCCGATGAAGCGCCGCATGAGCTCGATCGGACCGCCGGCGACGCCGAGGTGATCGACGGCACCCTCCTCCTTGAGCGCGACCATCGCAGCGACCGGTCCGTCGTCGGCCATCGCGTCGTCGAACGTGGCGCGCTCCGGGTCGTGCAGGTGCAGCAGCGGAACCCGGTCGAGGCCGAGCCGGTCCAGGCTCTCGGCGAGCGACGCGCGCACGCGAGCGCCCGAGAAGTCGCCTGTCGTGGGGTCGGGGTCCACCTTGGTCGCGAGCAGGAAGTCGTCGTCGAGGCCTCCGCGGCGACGGATCGCCTCGCCGATGCGTCGCTCGCTCTCGCCATCGGGGCCATAGCCGTTCGAGGTGTCGAGGAAGCGGACCGGGCTGTCCATGGCGGCCAGCACCGTCGCAACCGCGCGCTCCTCGCCGACCTCGTAGCCGTAGAGACCCGGGATGTTCGCGATCGGGCTGGTGCCGAAGCACAGCTCGGTCACCGACAACTCGGTGCGGCCGAGCCGGCGCCGAGGCAGATCGCGGGTCATCGCGAACCCCTCGACGCGAGAGCGGGCTGGAGCACGCCGTCGACACGACGGGGGATGCCCAGTGGATTCTCCTCGAGCAGCGCGTCGGGAAGGACGCGCTCCGGCGCGTTCTGGAAGGCGAGCGGGCGCAGGAACCGGCGGATCGCCGTGGCGCCGACCGACGTGTGCTGCGACGTCGTCGCGGGCCAGGGTCCGCCGTGGTGCTGCGACCAGGTCACGGCGACGCCCGTCGGCCAGCCGTCGAAGACGACCCGGCCGGCCCGTCCGCTGACCACGTCGACGAGCTCGGCGAGGTCGTCCTCGGCCTCCGAGTGCACGGTCGCGGTCAGGCTTCCGGGCACGATGCGGAGCGTGTCGAGCAGGTCGGCGTCGGAGGAGTAGGCGATGAGCAGCGTGGTCGGCCCGAAGCACTCCTCGAGCAGGGTGCCGGGGTTCGCGCGCGCCGCCTCGGCGGTGGTCGCGAAGACGACAGGCTGCGCGTCGGCGCCTGCACCCTGCTGCTCCACCGGCCCGGCGAGCACGCGGACGGACGAATCGGCGGCGAGCTCGGCGAGGCCCTCGGGGAAGGAATCGGCGATCCGGTCGGTCAGCAGCGGTCCACCGGATGCCGCTGCCGCGACCGGGGCGATGCGGTCCTCGAAGCCCGCGCCGGCTGGCACGAACACGATCCCGGGCTTCGTGCAGAACTGGCCCACGCCCAGCGTGAAGGAGGCGGTCAGGCCTTCGGCGAGTGCGTCGGCGCGGCGCTCCACGGCGCGGCGGGTGAGCACCACGGGGTTCACGCTCCCGAGCTCGCCGAAGAACGGGATCGGGTCGGGACGCCCGGCGGCGAGGTCGGACAGGGCGCGGCCGCCGCGCACCGAGCCGGTGAAGCCCACCGCGGCGATGTTCGGATCGGTGACGAGGGCGTTGCCCGCCTCGCGGCCCGTGACGAGCGCGAACAGACCCTCGGGTGCGCCCGCGTCCGCCAGGGCCTCGCGGACCAGTTCGGCGCTGCGCGCCGACAGCTCGAGGTGCCCCGAGTGGGCCTTCACGACCACGGGGCAGCCGGCCGCGAGCGCCGACGCGGTGTCGCCGCCCGCGACCGAGAACGCGAAGGGGAAGTTGGAGGCCGAGAACACGGCGACCGGTCCGATGGCGACCAGCATGCGGCGCAGGTCGGGCGATGGCGGCGTGGCGGATGGATCGGCGTGATCGATCACCACCTCGAGATAGCCGCCGTCGAGCACCACGTCGGCGAACATCCGCAGTTGCGTGGTGGTGCGCACCACCTCACCCGTGAGGCGGGCGGTCGGGAGTCGGGTCTCGCGTTCGGCGATCTCGACGAGTTCGCCGGAGTGCTCGTCGAGCCGGTCGGCGATGGCGCGCAGCCACCCCGCCCGCTCCTCGGGGCTGGCGGTGGCCGCGCGGTGGGCGGCGCCGGCCGCGGCGGCGGTCGTCGATCGCAGTTCCTCGAGCGTCGTCATCGTGCTCCTCCTCGCCGGCGCGTGCACGCCGGTCACATCCATCCGCCGTCGACGACCCATTTCTGGGCGGTGCACGAACGCGAGTCGTCGGCCGCGAGCCACAGCATGAGGCGTGCGACATCGTCGGGGTAGAGCTTGTTCGGCAGGCACTGGTTGCGCTCGATCGAGGCCTCGGCTTCCGGGGTGATCCAGTGCGTCAGCTGGCGCTCGGTCATGATCCATCCCGGGATGATGCAGTTGACCCGGATGCCGTCGGGACCGAGCTCGCGCGCGAGCGTGCGGGTGAGGCCCTCGATGCCCGCCTTCGAGGTGATGTAGCCCGGCAGGTCGAGCAGGTCGATGTGTGCGCTGATCGAGCCGAGGTTGATGATGGATCCGCCACCCGATTCGCGCATCATCGGCCAGACCGCCTGGGCCGCGAAGAAGTGGTGACGCAGGTTGACGGCGAGCGACTCGTCCCAGCGTTCGACGTCGACGTCGGCGACCCGGATGCGTTCGTCCCGTGCGGCGTTGTTGACCAGCACCGTGATCGGTCCGAGCCGCTCGGCGACCTCGCGGATCGCGCCGGTCAGGGCGGGGATGTCGCGCACGTCGCACGCGTGGAAGAGCGGCTGGGGGTGGCCGTCGGCGCCGATGGCACGTGCGAGTTCGCGGCCCGCGTCCTCGTCGACGTCGACGAAGCCGACCCGGACGCCCTGCGCGGAGAGCTGGCGCACGAACTCGGCGCCGAGCCCGGTCGCACCGCCACTGACGAAGGCCGTGCGGCCGGCGAGGCTGGGATACGTGGCGAAGGCGGCGGTCACGGCACGATCACCCCGCGACCCACCGCGGCCCGCAGCCCGTCGTAGGCGGCGTTGACCTCGTCGAGCGAGAACCTGCTGCCGATCAGGTCGTCGAGCGGAAGCCGCCCGGCCAGGTAGAGCCGGAAGATGCGAGGCAGGTCGATCAGCGGGTTCGCCGACCCGTACAGGCAGCCGACCACGCGGCGCTGGCGTTGGACGAGCGGGTTGATCGGCAGCGGGAACGTGTCGCCGACGCCCGCGAGGCCGACGGCGACGAGCGTGCCCGTCGGCGAGAGCGAGTCGAACGCCTGGCGCAGCGTCTGCGGGCGGCCGATCGCCTCGATCGCCCAGGGAACCCCGCCCGGGACGAGCGAGGAGACCTGCTCGACGGGGTCGCCCAGGGAGGCATCGACCGTGTGCGTCGCGCCGAGTCGGCGCGCGTGCTCGAGCTTGTCGGCGTCGATGTCGACCACGACGATCGGGTCGGCGCCGATCAGCCGCGCCCCCATCACCGCCGACAGGCCGACACCGCCGGCGCCGACGATCAGCACCGGCTCGCCGGCCGCCCGCTCGACGACGTTCAGCATGGCGCCGACGCCGGTGATCACCGCGCATCCGGCGATCGCCGCGATCTCGGCGGGAACGCCGTCGGGAACGCCGACGACGGCGCTCTCCGAGACGACGACGCGCTCGGCGAAGCACGAGACGCCGAGGAAGTGATGCACCGTCTCGCCGTCCCGGCTCAGGCGTGAGGTGCCGTCGAGCAGTCCGCCGGTCGCCGCCTGCCGAGGGCCGAACTCGCAGAGGACCGGGTTGCCGGTGAGGCACGCGGCGCACTGCCCGCAACGCGGCCTCCACATGAGCGCGACGCGGTCGCCGACCTGGACCCGACCGGTGGTGCCGGGACCGATCGCCTCGACGATGCCCGCGCCCTCATGGCCGAGCACGACCGGCAACGGGCAGCTGATGTCGCCCGTCATGTAGTGGTAGTCGCTGTGGCAGACGCCTGCAGCCTCGACCCGCACGGCGACCTCGCCGTGCCGGGGCTCCGCCAGGGAGACCTCCTCGACCGACAGCGGCGTGCCGGGCGCCGTCAGGATCGCCGCCCGCATCAGTGCGACTCGCGGGCGACGTCGGGGCCCGTCGCGCCGAGCAGGAAGTCGAGATCGGCGCCCGTGTCGGCCTGCAGCACGTGGTCGACGTACAGCTTCTCCCAGCCGCGGGCCGGTGCCGCGAAGGCGTCGGAGGTCGAGTCGGGCACGCGGCGTCGTTGGAGCTCCTCGTCGGGGACCAGGAGCTCGAGCCGGCGGCCGCGCACGTCGAGCAGGATCTCGTCGCCGTCCTGCACGAGCCCGAGCGGGCCACCGGCCGCCGCCTCGGGGGTCACGTGCAGCACGACCGTGCCGTACGCGGTGCCGCTCATCCGGCCGTCGCAGATGCGGACCATGTCGCGCACGCCCTGCTGGAGCAGCTTCTGCGGCAGCGGCATGTTCGCGACCTCGGGCATGCCCGGGTAGCCGCGGGGCCCGCAGCCGCGGAGGACCAGGACCGACGAGGCGTCGACCTCGAGCTCGGGGTCGTCGATGCGGGCGTGCATGTCCTCGACCGAGTCGAAGACCACTGCGCGGCCGCGGTGCTTGAGCAGCTCGGTGCTGGCGGCGGCCGGCTTGATGATGGCGCCGGTCGGGGCGAGGTTGCCGCGCAGCACCGCGATGCCGCCACCGTCGAGCAACGGCTCGGCGCGCGGCGAGATGACGTCGGCATCCCAGATCTGCTGCTCGTCGAGGTACTCGACGAGGGGTCGCCCCGTCACGGTGATCGCGCTCGGGTCGAGCAGGTCGCGCACCTGGTCGAGCACGGCGAGCAGGCCGCCCGCGCGGAAGAAGTCCTCCATCAGGTAGCGGCCTGCGGGCTGCAGGTTGACGAGGAGCGGGACCTCGGCGGCGATCCGGTCGAAGTCGTCGAGGGTGAGTTCGACGCCGAGGCGCCCTGCGATGGCGAGGAGGTGCACCACGGCGTTCGTCGAGCCGCCGATCGCGGCGAGGGTGACGATCGCGTTGTGGAACGACGCTGCCGTGATCGTCGTGCTGGGGGTGCGCCCTTCGGCCACCATCTCGACGATGAGCCGGCCGGTCTCGTGCGCTCCCTCGAGCAGCCGGCTGTCGGGGGCGGGCGTGCCCGCGATGCCGGGCAGGGTGGTGCCGAGCGCCTCGGCCAGCAGTCCCATCGTCGAGGCCGTGCCCATCGTGTTGCAGTGACCCCGGCTTCGGATCATCGAGGACTCGGAGCGGTTGAAGAGTTTCGCGGAGAGGGTGCCCGCGCGCACCTCCTCGCTGAGCTTCCACACATCCGTGCCGCAGCCGAGGGGGACCCCGCGGAAGGTGCCGTTGAGCATCGGGCCGCCGGGGACGACGACGGCGGGGATGTCGACCGATGCGGCCGCCATGAGCAGCGACGGGATGGTCTTGTCGCAGCCGCCGAGGAGCACGACGCCGTCGATGGGGTTGGCCCGGAGCATCTCCTCGATCGCCATCGCCGCCATGTTGCGCCACAGCATGGCGGTCGGCCGCACCTGCGTCTCGCCGAGCGAGACCACGGGCAGGTTGAGCGGGATCCCGCCCGCCTCGTACACGCCGAGCTTGACGCTCTCGGCGACCTCGTCGAGGTGGGAGTTGCACGGCGTCAGGTCGGACGCGGTGTTCGCGATCGCGATCTGGGGCCGGTCGAAGGCGTCAGACGGGACGCCGCGCCTCATCCACGCACGGTGGAGGTATGCGTTGCGGTCGTCGCCGCCGTACCACTGCGAACTGCGTCGTTCGTTCATTGCTCCCACTGCTCCGCCGGGCGAGATCCGATGGACATCCATGTCGCCGTCAGAGTAGCCAGCGAATAATGACACCGCAACTTAAGTCGTCATTTCGAAAGATTTTCGGCTGGCTCCGCGCTCACGGCGGCGCGCGCCGAGTCGGCGGCGAGCGCGGTCATCAGTGCGCGGATGCCGAAGGTCCAGGGCTCGAGCTCCTCGCTGATGCCCACGGTGTTCACGAGGGCTCCGAGCGACGGGCTCCAGATGGTGACCCTGTCGCCGACGTGGTGCGTGAAGCCCGACCCGGCCTCGTCGCGATCCTGCACCGGCGCGAACAGCGTGCCGGTGAACAGCACGAAACCGTCGGGGAACTGGTGGTGGTCGCCGGACGCGGCGGCGATCAGTTCCTCGAAGGGTCGGCTGATCCGATCCAGCACGTTCGTCCCCTCGAGCACGAAGCCGTCCTCGCCCTCCACCCGCAGGCCGATGGTCTCGGTGCGCAGTCGGTCGAGGTCGAACCGCTCGTCGAACAACCGCAGGAAGGGACCCACGGCGCAGGAGGCGTTGTTGTCCTTGGCGGCGCCGAGGAGGAGGGCGCTGCGGCCCTCGATGTCGCGCAGGTTGACGTCGTTGCCGAGCGTGGCTGCGACCGGCGTGCCGCGCGAGTCCATGACCAGCACGAGCTCGGGTTCGGGATTGTTCCACCTCGACTCGGCCCGCACGCCGACCCGAGCGCCGTATCCGACCGACGAGAGCACCGGGGCCTTGGTGAAGACCTCGGGGTCGGGTCCGATGCCCACCTCGAGGTACTGCGACCACATGCCCTCGGCGATCAGCGCCTGCTTGAGTGCCAGCGCCTCGGGCGTGCCCGGCCGGACGCGGTCGAGTCCCCGGCCGATCGACGCGGCGACCCGTTCGCGCATCGAGTCCGCGGCGTCGCGGTCGCCGGCGGCGCGCTCCTCGATGACCCGCTCGAGCAGCGAGTCGGCGAAGGTGACGCCGCACGCCTTGACGACCTGCAGGTCGACGGGGGCGAGCAGCCGCGGACGGTCCGGATCCGCTGCGAGCGAGGCGCGCAGGACGTCGGCGACCGGCCAGGAGCGCGCCCCCGCACCCACCCTCGCGAGGGCCGCCGGCACGTCCTCGATGTCGAGCAGGTCGGACACGGTCGCAGCAACGGAGGACACGTCGACGAGGAGGTCGCCGCGAAGCACGGCGACGACGGGCGCCGACCGGTCGGGGTCGTCGATGCGGGCGATCAGGACCGCGTCCGCGGCGTCGACGGGGAGGTGCTCCGGGGTGGAGTGTGCGGCGTCCGTCGTGGTCACAGGTGCCTCCTTCTGCGGACCTCGATGCCCGCGGTACTCGAAACAATGGCATACTCGCCCGAAACATCTGAAGAGTCGAGGGAGATGCTGGATGCGGGCTGAGCGAATCACCGATCGCGTCGCCTACCACGGCGAGGGCGCCTTCTGGGACGACCGGGCGAGTCGCCTGCGGTTCGTCGACATGCTGGCGGGCGACGTCGTCACGCTGCTGCCGACGGGCACCGTGACGCGGCGTCATCTCGACGACGTGGCCGCGGTCGTCCGGCACCGGGCGGGCGGCGGCTACCTGGTCGCGGGCGAGCGCGACATCCTGCTGCTCGACGAGCACTGGACGCTCGAACGCGTCGTGCACGTGCTGGACGATCCCGCAGTCCGGCTGAACGAGGGCGGCTGCGACGGGGCCGGGCGCTTCTACATCGGCTCGATGGCCTACGACACGGCGGCCGGCGCAGGCACGCTGTACCGGCTCGATCCCGACGGGAGCCTGCGCATCGCACTGCCGGCGGTGACGATCCCGAACGGGCTCGTCTGGTCGGCGAGCGGTGAGCGGGCGTTCCACAACGACACGGGCACGACGACGATCACCTCCTACGAGGTCGAAACCGACGGTCGCCTGCTCGATCCCCGGGTGCTCGTCCGGTTCGACGACGGCGGAGGTGCGCCGGACGGCATGGCCATCGACGCCGACGGCGGGCTCTGGGTCGCACTGTGGGGCGGGGGAGCCGTCCATCGCTACTCCCCGCAGGGAGTCCTCGACGAGGTCGTCGACGTGCCCGGGGCGGGCAACGTCACCTCCTGCGCGTTCGGCGGGGATGACCGTCGGACCCTCTTCATCACCACCTCGCGACAGGACGTCGACCCGTCCTCCGACCCTGCGGCCGGGGCGCTGTTCGCCGTCAGCACTCCCGTTGCGGGGGCCGCCGTCAACGCCTACGGGGGCTGATCCGCTTCACCAGGTCCACGGCTCCGCGCCGACGGGAACGAGCGCGGGGCGCTCGGTCGTGCTCACCAGCTCGACCACGCGGTGCTCCCGACCGGCAGCGAGCACCGACTCCATGATCTCGAGGACATGGAAGGCCAGCTCGCCGCTCGCGCGGTGCGGCCGGCCCGTCTCGATCGCGCGTGCCATGTCCGAGAGCCCGACGCCCCGACCCGCATCGGCGTAGCCGGCGTTCGGTTCCGCGACGACCCAGTCCGGTTCGGCGGCGCGCCAGATCTCCGTGGCGTCGGAGAACCGGTTGGGGTCGGCGACCGAGATGGTGCCCTCGGTGCCGTAGACCTCGATGTCCGGAACCCTCGACGCCCACACCTCGAAGCTGACCGTCACCGTCGAGACGGCACCGTCCCGGTGATCGAGGATCGCGGTGACGTGGGTGTCGACCTCGACCTCGATCGCGCGACCCGCCGCCGGGCCCGTGGCGATGGACCGTGCCCGCCTCGACCGCGCGGTCGCGCCCTGCACGCGCACCACCGGCCCGAACAGCGAGACCAGCGTGGTCAGGTAGTACGGCCCCATGTCGAACAGTGGCCCGCCGCCCGGCTGGTAGTAGAAGTCGGGCGCCGGATGCCACGCCTCGTGCCCTGGCGCGGTCCAGTGCGCCGCGGCGCCGACGGGATCGCCGATCGACCCGTCATCCAGCAGCCGGAGTGCCGTCTGCACCCCCGTGCCGAGCACGGTGTCGGGCGCCGAACCGATCCGCAGTCCGCACTCGTCCGCGAGTTCCAGCAGCGCCCGTGCTTCACCGGTGCCGAGGGCCAGTGGCTTCTCGGCGAATACATGCTTGCCCGCGCGGAGTGCGCGCAGCCCGATCTCCACGTGCGCGGCGGGCGTGGTGAGGTTCAGCACCGCGTCCACGCCGTCGTCGCCGATCAGCTCGTCGACCGACAGTGCCCGGACGCCCTGCTGTTCGGCGGCCAGCCGGGACCGTTCCACGTCGAGATCGGCGAGGGCGACGAGCTCGAGATTCCTCAGGCGCGGCAGCTGGGCGAAGTACTGCTCGCTGATCTTGCCGACGCCGATGACGCCGATCCTCATCGCGCGGCCCACAGCATGCCCCTCTCGATGATCGTCCGCACATTCGGGTCCTGCACGATCTCGAGCCGGTGGCCCGGGGTGCAGACGAAGATCCGGCCCCGGCCCCACTGCCGGGTCCAGACCGCGGGCGAGGTGACCGGGCGCGTCCAGGGATCCCATGGGCGCACCGCCTGCGTGGTTGTCGCGAGCACGTCGATGTAGGCGTCGTGCAGCACCCAGTACTGCTCGGTGACGAGTTCGAAGCTGCCGATCCCCGCCATGATCGGATGCTCCGCCGCTAGGGGCGCGACGTCGATGGTGTGGGCGACGTAGTTGTCGGACTGCTCACCGGTCCGCTCGTCGGGATGCTTGCCCGGGTGCTCCGCGAACTGGCCGCCGACGAGATGCAGGTACTCCGCGGTGTTGCGGTAGGAGTCCGCGATTCCGCCGTGCCAGCCGGCGAACCCCGTCCCGCGCTCGACCGCGGTGCGCAGCCCCCGGAACTCGGCGTCCTCGATCGTCGACATCGTCACGTTCTGGAGGATGAGGTCGACGTGGCGCATGTAGTCCTCGTCGGCGTAGACGGCGGGCGAATCCTCGACGCGAACGTCGAAACCGTGCTCGTGCAGGAACGGGAGGAAGAAGTCCGTGGTCTCGACCGGCTGATGGCCGGTCCAGCCGCCGCGTACCACCAGCGCCCGACGGCGCGCGTGTGGATCGGATGCGGTTCCATCCGTCTCGGCCGATGCGGCCGCCCCGACGTCCCCGTCGTGGACCTGATGATGCACGTGCACCCCTTTCGTCGGGCCTCGAGCGGCGCGACGGCCGCGATGGCGGCACGGTCGGCGCACGTCGAATAGTTGCGATGAATTTTCAGCAGGTCCGACCATAGCAACACCCCGATGCGCCGTGCGCACAAGCGATTCGCTCGATAGTGTGGGGGTGAAACATTTCGAAAGGGGCAACGGCATGGCGAGCGAGAAGCGGACGACCCTGCGCGAGGTCGCGGACCTCGCCGGAGTCTCGCAGGCGACCGCGTCGAAGGTGCTGAACGGGCGCGGGGACGTCGCGCCGCACACCCGGGAGCGGGTGCTCGAGGTGATGAAGGCGCAGCGCTACGCACGGACGGGCAGCAGGCCGACCGCAGACACGGCGCCGCCCCTCGTGGCGGTCTTCGACAGCCTCAGGTCGCAGTACGCGTCGCTGATACTGCAGGGCATCGTCTCCGCTGCCGCGGAGCGGTCGACCGATGTCGTCGTGCGGCTCGAGCCGTCGGGGTTCCACAAGCTCAGCGATCGGGCGATCCGCGCCTGGATCGACTCCAATCCCGGAGCCGGCGGAATCATCGCCGTGACCTCGGTGATGGCCCGCTCGCTCCTCGAGAGCGCGGCGCGACGGAAGATCCCGCTGGTGTCGATCGACCCGGTCGACAGCTTCGACGAGAGCATCGTCAGCGTCGGCTCGACCGACTGGGCCGGGGCCCGGTCGGTGACCGAGCACCTGCTGGCACTCGGTCACCGGCGCATCGCCTGGATCGGCGGACCGTCCGGCTCCGCGCCGACGATCGAGCGGTTCCACGGCTACACCACGGCGCTCTCCGTGGCGGGAGTCGCCGAGGATCCCGAGCTGCAGCGCAACGGCCCCTACACGTTCGAGTCGGGTGAGGCCCTTGCCGGCGAGTTGCTGGACTCGGGCGCCGAGGTCACCGCGATCGTCGGCGGAAGCGATGCGATCGCCTTCGGGGTGATGTCGGCGGCACGGCAGCGCGGGATCGCGGTTCCGGGGGAGCTCTCGGTCGCGGGCTTCGACGACGTTCCCCAAGCGGAGTGGGTCACGCCCAAGCTCACCACGGTGCGGGCGCCGCTCGAGGGCATCGGCCGCATGGCGGTCGAGACGGTGACGGGGCTCGCCGCCGGCCGCCAGCCCCCGTCGCACCACATCCAGCTGTCCACGAACCTGGTCATCCGCGAGTCGACGGCGCCGCCTTCCCAGCGTTGAGCACGGCCCCGCGATCGTTCACGCCGACCCGACCGGCTCGGCGCGCCGTCCGGAAGTTTCGACAAGGCCCTTGACAACTTCCGCCGCCGGGCGGATACTCGCTTCAACGTTGTATATACAACGTTGTATATCCCCGCGGAACACGCGCACCTCCCGCCGACCCGGTCGACGACCGTTCCGCAACTGGGAATGCACCGACAAGGATGTCCACGCTTCCGAAAGGGAACCTCCAGTGAAGACGAAGCACCTCCTGGCCGCGACGGCCGCGGTCGTTCTCGCCGGCTCGCTCGCCGCCTGCACCCCCGGCGATGACAATGGCAACGACGACGCCAACTGCACCAACACCATCCCCAAGGCCGACCTGCCCGTCGTGACGATGTGGGCCTGGTATCCGAACATGGAGCTCGTCGTCGACAACTTCAACGAGCAGAACGACGAGGTCCAGGTCTGCTGGACCAACGCCGGAGCCGGCGGCGACGCATACGACAAGTTCCAGACGGCGATCTCGGCCGGCAGCGGGGCCCCAGACGTGGTCATGCTCGAAGCCGACCGGATCCCGACCTTCCAGGCCCAAGAGGCACTCGTGGAACTCAACGACCTCGGCTACGACGAGGTGAAGGACAACTACAGCGATGGCGCCTGGAAGGACGTCTCGGTCGGCGAGGGCGTCTACGGGGCTCCCGTCGACGGTGGCCCGATGGGCATGATCTACCGCAAGGACATCTTCGAGCAGTACGGCCTCACGCCGCCGACCACCTGGGCGGAGTACGAGCAGGCGGCCCAGACGTTGAAGGACGCCGGCGGCCCCTTCTTCGGTGACCTCGGGTCCAACGTCCCGGCGGTGATGATGGCGCTGCAGTACCAGAACGGCGCCCAGCCGTTCACCTACGACGCTGCATCACCGGAGAACATCGGCATCAACCTCAACGACGACGCGTCGAAGGAGGTGCTCGACTACTGGGCCGGGCTCTCCTCGAAGGGCCTGGTCGGCACGCAGGACCAGTTCACGCCCGAGTACATCTCGGGAGTGATCGGCGGCGAGTACGCGACGTACCTCTCGGCCGCGTGGGCACCCGGCTACCTGCAGGGCGCGGGGGTCGGCGAAGGTGCCGACGCGGGGGTCTGGGCGGTCGCCCCCCTGCCGCAGTGGGATACGAACAACCCGGTCTCGGTGAACTGGGGTGGCTCTGCGTTCTCGGTGACCACCCAGGCCGATGACCCCGAGCTCGCCGCCCAGGTGGCATTCGGCGTCTACGCCGACGATGCCTCGCTCGAGGACGGCTGGAAGAACCAGATCATCTTCCCGCTGAACCTCAAGGTGCTCGAGGATCCGGCCTTCCTGGACTACGAGGTGCCGTTCTTCGACGGCCAGCAGGCGAACAAGGAGGTGTACGTGCCGGCGGCCAACGCGTACACCGGCATGACCTACACGCCGATCGGCCAGTACTACTACTCCGCGTTCACGGAGCAGATCGCCGCCATCAACGAGGGCTCGGTCAGCGGGTCCGAAGCCGCCGACGCCCTCCAGGAGGACGTCGTGGGCTATGCGGAGGAACAGGGCTACACCGTCGAATGACGTGAGCCTCGCGGGCCGGTCCGCCTCGCGGGGCGGGCCCCCCCCCCCCCTTCCCCCCCCCCCCCCCCCCAACACCCCCCCCCCCCCTCGCCCCCCCCCCAAAAAACCCCCCCCCCCCCCCACCCCCCCAAC
>NZ_JBVHVX010000037.1:0-16515 GCF_055564615.1 Agromyces sp. NPDC029043
CGAATCAGCGACAGTCTTCTCGGTCACCGTCCACCCGTCAGCACGCAGATCCGCATGCAGGCGCGGTGACCCGTGCAGGCCGCGGGCCTTGTCGAACGCCACCGCCACGGCCCGGTCGATGGTGTCCCGGCGATAGCCCCGGGTGATGTGCAAACCCGTTGCCTCACCCGGGGATTGGGCCCGCCTCCTTCACCCACAGGACCACTGATCGCTTGAGGACATCACGCTCCATGCGCAGCTCGGCGACCTCGTCACGCAACCGTTTGAGCTCAGCAGCGTCATCAACGGTCAGCTCGCCGCGGCCCTCCCGCTCGGCGCGCGCCCGGTTGACCCAGTTACCCAAGGTGCCCTCGTTGACCCCCAGGTCTCGAGCGACCTGGGCGATCGGCTTACCTGTCTCCTCGACGATCCGGACCGCCCCATCACGAAACTCCCGGTCGTACTTCTTCCGCTTCTCTGGCATCGTGCTCCTCATTATCGATGCCTCTACGGTTCGGGGGGAACCTCATTGACCGAGACCACGCAGAACGTCCCGACGACCCCGGCGATGCCCATCGGAATCAGCATCAGCAGATGGCGTCGAGGCGGCATGCGGTCCCAGCCGTAGAGGTAGATCCCGAGGAAGATCGCCTCGACGAAGAACGACAGCCCTTCGAACGCGAATGGCAATCCCAGCACGTCACCGAACCGGCCCATCAAACCGGGCCACAGCAGACCCATCTCGAAGCTGAGGATCGTGCCCGAGACCGCGCCGATCGCGAACAGCACTGCCGACACCTTGGCCCACCGTCGGGCCAGTCCCATTGCGACAGGGCCGTCGCGCACGATGCCGCGACGGCGCATCACGAAGATCATCGTCGGGAACGCCACCCCGAAACACGCAAGGACGATGTGCCAGCCCAGGGACACCGCCATCTGCTGCCGGGCCGGCATCAGACCCGGAGGTTGCTGACCCTCCGCCACAACCAGCAATGCCTCGGCCAGGTACACGGTCGTCACCGTCGAGCAGGGCCGGTTGTTCCAGCCCGACACGTCGTCATCTGTACCGAAGGTAATCGCACGCAGATGAGGTTCCCGCCGGGGGTGGCCGGTAAACGCCACTGCCCCGCCGCCGGCTCGAGCTCGTGTCCGCAACGACGAGGGTGGGTCCGAGTTGCTCGACGACGATGAACAGCGCGTCGGGGACGGTCCGGCGGGTCAAGTCAGCGGCGGGATACGGTGTACCGGAAACCCGATTTCCGGGTGAAAAACTTTGTTTCGTACTCTTTTCCCCGTGAATCCCGCTGCTGCCGATGCGTTCGTGACCGAAACCACTTCGAGTGTTTGCGTGTGGTGCTCGTCCACCGACGAAATCGCGGAGTTCCGCGGCGAGAGGCGCGGACGGTGCTCAACCAGACGCGCACGCAGACTCCCCCTGCTGCTTCCCGGCGGCGAAGCGTCGAACCGCGACGACGACTGCCCACGAAGGCAGGCGGGAAGGCGGTGGCCACCAAGCCGCAGAATGTCAGGTCCGGCGTCGCCGGGCCGGCGAACGTCTCACGACCCGACCGCGCCGAGCTCATGAGCCGGGCGCAGAGCCTCCTGGCGCAGCTCACCGAGATCGAGGAACGTCTGCAGGTCGCGCAGAAGGATGGCGGCTTGAGTGGCAAGGCCAAGGTGTCCGACCTGACCGCGAAGCGCGACTCCGTGTTGCGCACGCTCGCCGCGTTGGAGAAGGCCAAGCGGGCGCTCGAGCCGGCCTGAGGTGGACGCACCACACCCCGTACGCTTCGTGACGGGGCACCTCGCTGCGCGCGGTGCGTCAGCCGCGTAAGGCGGACGCAAAGAGCGACGGCAGCCGGGTGGCCTTCGGATCTGCCGCGAATGCAACCATCTTTCGGCCTACATGGTGCGCATGCGTGTTCCTGACGAACCACGCCGGCTTCGGCGTGATCGACAGCTGGCCGGTGATCAGAGATCGGCTCAGCGGGCGGAACGGGCCGGTCACGACCGTGCGCTCTGTGTCGTCCACCAGTGATGCGTTGTGTACCAATCCGATTCCGCTCTCGACATCGACGAGGGTCGCACCGGGAAAGCCGCCCCATGGTGCTGCTGCGGTGAGATAACCGACCCCCGTCCACGCGTTGATCGCAATCGTGCCGTAGCGGAGCGATTCCACGAACCACTCGAACTCTCGACCGAGCTTGCGGCGGTATCTCGGGTGCACCAAGACGTTGGCGCCGAGAGTGCCCTCGAGCCGCTCATTGACGAAGCGGCTCGCTGCCCGGAGGTAGGCAATCCCGTCTCCGGGGATCTCCACGACGGCCAGCACGGGCGAGAAGTACTCCACGGTGAAGGCCTCGGCCACCTGGTCCGGTGAGAGCCCCTCGATCAGCAGCCGGCCGTTCTCGCGTGCGTTGGCCGTGGCGTGCCGGTCGGCTGCCGCGGCGACCCGTTGGTCGCTTCCGGGGTAATAGGCTGGCCGCGCGGGAGCCTTGTCGATCTGGTCGCGGAGTTCCCGGAGGAACTCCCCTTTCTTGGACCACTCGGACGGGATCACGGCAACCTGGGCGGCGATGCAGTTGTAGCCGCCGTTGTGCAGACGCTGGGTGGCCAGGTGCTCCGCCTGGAAACGGATGTCCTTGGCCGACCACCCGGTGGGGACGACGACGGTGGGTGATACGCCGCCGAGTTCACTGGTGATGGTCTTGCCGAGCTTCGGTACGCCGGCCCGGCGACGGGCCTCGCCTTCCGGGCCGGTGCCGAAGACGATGGCGTCGTGACTTGCCGAGCTTCCGGTGATGTGGACATGCGCCACATTCGGGTGATCGACGAGATACGAGCCGACCTCGACACCGCCCCTGACGACCTCCACGAAGCCGCGCTCGGACAGGGGTCGCAGGACGGCGTTGATCGCGTCGAACATCTCGCCCAAGACGGGGTTCAGTTTGAGGATCACGACGCGATTGTGCGCGATCAGCTCGTACAGGGTGTCCAGCACGGCGATCGAGGTGATGTTGCCGGCGCCGAGGACGACTGACATGCCGTGCGTCGTCGCGGGGTCGAGTTGCGCCAATCCCGCCGCCGACCGCGCCTGGGTGACACTCACCCCCGGCTTCAGCCAGACCTTGGCCGAGACGCCCGACAGCAGTAGCCGATCCCAGATCTGATGGGGAAAGACGTCGAGCGCAACACGACCGCCGGGAGCGACGGAAGTCGGTACGTGGGCGATGGGACTGTCGCCGCAGCTCAGGTCGCGCAGAGAACGGGCCAGCGTGGCAGCGTTCGTGATGACCGGGTACGGCCCCGACAGCCATTCTTCGCCTGCGAGCGGCGATGAGGGCGAGATCCGCTTCGCACGGCACGCGGCCTCAACCCAATCCGATGCCTGCTCGGCCGCCTGGTGCGCCACCTGTTGCAGAAGGTCGGCGCGCCGGGTCAGCGGGAGGTCTGCCCACCGGCGCTCGCCTGCGCTGAGTCGTAGCAGCGCACTGTCGAGCTCCGCGACTGTGGTGAAATCGGTGGTGAGAGTCATGAGTTGTTCTCCATGGTGTGGTGTGGATGGCTCAGGGTTTCCGCGGCTACACCGGTGTGAATTCGGAGATCTTCCAGCGATCGCCGTCCTTGGCCATCTGGACGCGAATGCGGCTGCCGTCGAGTCGCGGCCCCTCAGCGTCCTTCTTGGACGTCGTCTGGTTGACGAAGAGCAGGACGGTTGCGTGATCGGCGTCCGACGCGACGAGTGCGGCGTCGACCACCTCGGCGTTCGTGACGATCTGCTCCTTCTTGGCAGCAGGTTGAATAACTGATTCGCCCAGTTGGGTGTATTCGTCGAGGAACCTGCCGGTCAGCATGGTCTCGGCAGCTTCGGGCAGCGCGGTGTCGACTGTTCGGTAGTCATAACTGAGCAGTTTGGGGATGTCGGTACGTGCCGATGCAAGCGCGGACTGCCCCGCCGATGCCTCCGTCGTCGCCGCGCTCGTCGCGAACCACACGTAGCCGAGTCCACCGGCGCCGGCGATCACGAGTGCCGCCAGCACCCTGACCAACCCGTTACGCGCCTTTGTCGAAAGTCTGGCGGGCCAGCTCACAACGACGGGGCCGAGTCGTTTGACATGACCGCCGCGCACCTTGTCCTGCTTCTCGGCGCCGTCGGTAGGCGCCGCGTCGGTGTCGACGTCGCGATCCACCTCCGCCTCGGCGAACTCGGATGAGATATCTTGCTCCACAACCTTGTTCATGGCTTCCTCCTCGGTTCTGCCGCCTTCGCGTCGGTCGACGCCTCTTGGTCCGCGCTCCCCGCGTTCATGACACGAACTCCACGTTGCTGACCTTCCACGCATGGTCGGCGGCCGTCAGATCCACCTTCATCCGATAGACGCGTTGCTGCCCGTCGGGTGCCTCGGTGTTCTTGACGATCGAGCTGACCGCGGCCAGGACCTGCGCGGCGTCGTCGTCGGCGGTGATGATCCCCGCCTCCTTGACCGATCCAGTCGAGAGGACCTCGCCGGAGGAAAGGACCTGCTCGAACGACGTCGCCAGCTGTTCAAACTGCTGCTGAAAGGATCCGGTGGCGACGGACTTGATCCGATCCAGGTCGGCCTTCGACCGGCGGTAGTCGAGGCTGACGAGTCCGGCGACCACCTCGCGGGTGACGTCGAGTACCTCAGAGTTCCGCTTCTCGTCCTGCTTGGCCTGATAGAGATCGGTGCCCTTCACGCCGAGCAGCGCGAGCACCGCCACGAGGGCCGCCACCAGCGCCCACACGGTGACCACGGACCGGAGTGGAGCAGTGCCCGCCCCTTCGCCGGCGCTCTCCGGGCCGACCGCGTCGTCGTCGACTTCCGGACCGGTGGCCTCTACTTGATCAGTAACGACTGCCATGTCGCCTTTCCTTTCGCCGAAGCTGAGTTGGTGGGTGTTCCCACGAAGTACGTCACCCCGTCGGGCCCTCGGAACCTTCCGGTGGTCTCCGAATACGGCACCGGCTTCGACGCTGTACGTAAGCGCTTCGGCACCCTCTTCGCCCCTGGGTCACCGCCGGCGTCGCCCATAGAGTGCGGACGCGACAACATCTCCGGCCACGTGGACGGAAGTCCCCCGGGGCAATCGGCCACTAAGGGAGTCCTCACGCGGGGGTCGGTCGCGCACGGGACGTTCCGGGCGCCACGCGCCACCTTCGGGTTGTCGGGGCGCGCGTCGCAGTACTGGTCCGGAACCACCGGCACAGTCCGCATGTCCGATGCGTCACGACGTCGGCTGCCGCCATATCCCTCGGTGCACGGGGGCGGGTTCAGCGTGTTTCCGAGCTTGATGTCGAGTGGAGCCTGCGGACTCTGGCCGAGCGCGTAGCCGTCGACCGAGTTCAGGGTTCCCGACGTGAACGCCGGATAGACGGTCAGGATGTGCCGGAGGTTGGGGACGTTGACGCGCAGCACCTGTCCCACGGACTGGAGGTCGGCGAGCAGCGTCGGCAGCGTAGGCGTCAGCTCGGTCAGGGTGGCCGACACCTGGTCGGCTGCCGACGGGGTCTGGGTCAGCAGAGTCCGCAAGTGTTCATCGCTCAGCGCGAGCTGATCGGTGAACGACGCGAGGTTCGCCACCGCAGAGGTCAGGTCGGCGGCCACCCGGTTGCCAGTGGTCAACAGCGGTTCGGCGTCGTCGATCAGCCGGGTGGTGGGGCCGATATCGATCTGCGCCAACTCGAGCAGCCGCTGTGATGCGTCGATCAACCGAGCCAGGCGATCACCGGTCTGTCCTAGCCCGTCGGACACCTCGTCGACGGTCGTCTCCAGATTCTGGGGCGAGATCGTCGCAACGAGGTTCATGGTCCTCTCCAGGACGTCTTTGGTGGGCGTGGGCGCCTCATTGCCCTTGGCCGACAACACGTCTCCGTCCGTCAGCGCGGGCCCGCCGTTGTCGCGGGGAATCAGATCCACGTATTGTTCCCCGACCGCAGACTGACTCCTGATGTGCGCCGCACTGTTTCGCGGGATCGTGTTGTCCGAATCGATGCGCAGGGTGATGCGAACCGGCGCCGACAAGTCGGCCAGATCGACGTCTACCGAATCCACCCGTCCCACGGTTACACCTCGATAGGTCACCAGTCCGGTCTCGTAAATGCCGCCGGCGGTGTCGAACTCGGCGACCACGCGATACGATCCGATGCCGGTGACCCGACCGATGCCGACGTAGGTGACAGTCCCGTAGACTACGCTGACCACGGTGAGGACAGCGAATACGACGAGCTGCCATCGCACCAGTCTGGTGAGTTTCATCGGGGGCCCCCCATCCCGGCGGGCTGCGGTGAGGTCTTTTTCGATGGGCTGTGATCCGTTGTGGGGGTGCGCAGTCCGAATGGAGCGCGGAGTGGGTCCGCGGCTTGCCGCGAGGTCGCCATCCTGGCCAGGGCCACCTTGGGAATACTGCCGAGCACCTTGTCGCGTATGGCGCCCACCGACAGGTCGAGGGTCAGGAAGAGGTTCTGGTAGTCACCCTTCATTCCCTTGTCGATGACGGTCACCGGGAACGGAACGGTGAGCCCGACGATGAGCGAGCCGACCAGGTCGTCGCCGGACTCCTCGAGCCCCTTCAGTGCGGGACGGAGTTCCGCGGCAATGGAGTTCAGATCGGCGTTGCTGCGTGCGATCACGCTGCCCACCTTTGCGCCGAACACTCCTACGCGATCGAGCATCGTGACCAGCTCCTCGCGTTGGTCCGCCAGCACGGTCAGGGCGGGTTCCAGGTTGTCGATGCCCTCCGCCACGGTCGAACTCTGATCGGCCAGCGTGGCGCTGAGCTTGCCGAGCGAATCGATGGCGCGGCCGATGTCATCACGTTGCTTGTGTAGTCCGGAGACGAAGGTCTTGAGTTGAGATATCGCTCGGTTGGCAGCGGCTGTGCGGCCATCGGTGGCGTCGTTGAGCTCGGTCATGATCGACCGGAGCTGTTCGAGGCCACTGCCGTTGAGGATCAGCGACAAGGCCGCCAGCACCGACTCGGTCGACGGATAGGCTGCGGAGCTGTTGACATCGAGTGTGTCGCCGGGCAACAGCTTGCCCGGCGTCTGCTCCGCGGGAGGAATGAACTCCAGGTACTGCGCGCCCAGCACCGAGGTCTGTGCCAGCTTCACGGTCGAACCGTTCGGGATCTCCACTCCCTCGGAGAGCTCCACGTCCACTTCGGCGAACGACTCGCGCACTGTGATGGACCGGATCTGCCCGACATTCGCGTTGTCGAGCTTGACCAGGGAGTTCGACACCAGGTTCTGCACGTCGGCTAACTGGACGGTGATGCTGTAGCTGTCACCGGAGACGGCGTCGCCTGGCAGTGACAACGAGTTGGCGCCGTCGAACCGACAGCCCGCCACCGTCGACATCGCGACGGCCGCCGCGATCAGTCCCGCGCCGACGTGAAAGCGCTTGTGTCCCATCAGCGTCCTCCCTCCTCGGGGCGACCGGTCGAGCGTGCCATCTCGGACGTGATGACCCGGGTCAGGGTGGTCTCGGCCTTCTGGCATTCCGACTTGGGAGCGTCCACGGTTGTCAGCAGTGCACAGATGAGCGACACCGGATCCGGGAAGTCGGCCACCGCGAGACCGGCCGTCAGTGAGTTCGAGTCCGGGTCGTAGATGTTGTAGAGGTTCGACAGCGCGGTCGGCGCCGTGTGCAGGATCTGAGCCAGATCGTCCTGCCTGTCGACGAGCAGTCGGGACACCCTGGTGAGGTCCTTGACGTCACGGCTTAGCGCACCCTGGTTCTGCTTCAAGTAGTCGCGCAGGCGTGGGGCCATCGAGTTGAGGGCACGGATCGCGGCATCGAGTTGCGTCCGATTGTCGTCGAGCACGGCCGACGCGTCGTCGAGTTGCGAGGCGAAACCGACGATCTGCTGGTCGGCGGTGCGCAGCGCGGTGACGACCTGCTGGAGATTGCGGACTGTGCTGAACAGGTCGGGGCCGGCCGCGGAGAGCGTCCTCATCGCGTCGGAGAGCGCATCGACCGACTTCCGGAGTGAGCCGCCGCTGGTGTCGAGCGCACCGGCCGAGGTGTCGATGAGTCGGCTGAGCGCCCCCTTCTCATCGCCGGTGGAAGGTCCGAGTTGGTGCGCGAGGTCGGTCACCTGCTTCTTGATCTCGTCGTACCCGACCGGGACCGCGGTCCGGCCGACCTCCACCACGGCATCGTCTTCCAGCGCACCAGCCGGCGATCGCTTGACCGGGTTGACGAACTGAACATACCGACCGGAGACGAGGGTCGGCGCCACGATCGCCGCCCGTGCCTCGGAGTCCACGTACGCCGAGTCGTCGTACGAGACCTCGACGCGAACCTTCGCCGGTGTGGCCTCCACTGCTTCGACAGTGCCGATGGTGACGCCGCGCATCTTGACCGGATCGCCGACGAACAGCCCGGTGCCGTCCGTGAACCAGATTGTGGCCCGTGAGGTGTGCGTGCTCTCCCATACCTTCGCCGCGGTCACGGCCACCATGGCGACGATGACGAGGGCGATGACCGCGGGCCCGCCGAGTCGGTTGACGGCTGATGACGTGCTCATCGCCCGCCTCCCGGACTGCCCGGCTGCTGGCCGCGGAGATTGGCCGGCGTGATGTTCTGGAGCAGTACTGAGAAGAACGGTCCGCTGCCCAGGACGTCGGCGAATTGCATGACGAATGTGCGCATCCCCTTGATCGACTTTTCGAGGTTGGCGTAGTTGGCGTTGAGCGTGGCCGTCACCTGACGGACCTCCTCGAGCATCTGTGGGGTGGACGATCCGGTGTCATGGACGAACGTCTCTATCTCGGTGGATACTGCGCGCAGGCTGGTGAGCAGCCTGCGGATCACCTCGGCCCGATCGACGAGGGTCTCGAACAGCACCGACCCGTCGTCGATGAGCCTGGTGATGTTGCCCTTTCGCTCGGCCAGCACGTCGGAAACCGAATCGGCCTTCTGCAGAAGCGTCCGGATTCCGGCATCGCGCGACGACACCGTCCGTGCCGCAGCGGCGACGTTCTCCAGGGAGCCGCCGATGTCGGACGGGAGATCGTTCATGACCTTGTCGAGGCTCTCGACCGCGTCGACGACGCTCTTCTTGTCGGTGTCTCCGACGGTCTCGGTGAGCTGGTCGAGTGACTCGGTGAGGTCGAAGCCGGAACTTGTCCGCGACACCGGGATTCGGTCGCCGAGCTCGCCGGGGCCGGCGGTCGTGAGTTGGACGAAGCGACGCCCGAGCGCGGTCTCGACCTTGATCGAGGCCGTGGTCTCGGAACCGAGCTTCTCCCAGCCGTCGGTGAGCCGCATCGTCACGTCGACGTGGTCCTCGGCGAGCTCGATCGACTGCACACTCCCCGCGGCCACGCCGGCGATGTGCACTTCGTCGTCGGGATTCAGGCCACTGGCGTCGGAGAACTCGGCGACCACGACGGTCACGCCGGGCAGGAACGGAATCGAGCGGTAGTTGAACGCGAGCGCGAGAACCGCGAGTATCGCGCCGATTCCGATTAGACCGGCCCGGATTCGACGGCGGGAGTCGTCAGATCTCATGATGTTTTGACCTCATCTGGTTGTCTCCCTCACTTACAGCGCCGAGCTGGGACTTGGACCATCGGTGTGTCCGCATGTCCGCCGTCGAGCGTCGGATAGCGGATCGCGAGGCCGCACACGAAGAAGTTCACAAAACTGCCGTAGCCCGACGACCTGCCCAGAAGCCGATAGGCCTCCGGCATCTTCGCGAGCAGCATGTTGATCGTTGAAGTGTTGCTGTTCAGGTTCTGGGCCAGACCGCGCAGATGCTCGATGTCGGAGGTGAGATCGGGGCGGGCTCGGGACAGCAGCTCGTCGAGCTCGGTGGTCGCGCCCGCGATGTTCGTGAGGCCGTCGGCGATCAGCCGGCGATCACCGGCAAGCTCGGAGACCAGCTCCTGCAACTGGACGACGACGCTGCCGAAGGCCTCCCGGCGATCCGCTACCGTTACGAGCACGGTGTTCAGATCGGTGACCACCGATCCGATCGTCGCGTCGCGATCGGCGATGGTTTCGCCGAGTTCACCCATTTGGGTGATCAGATCGCTGATATCGGCTGTGCGGCCGTTGAGTACCGAGACCAGCGCAGCGGACAGCTTGTTGGTCTGCTCTGGATTCACCCCGGTCAGTAGGGGTTTGAACCCGTTGACGAGTGCATCCATGTCGAGAGCCGGCTTGGTCTGCGATACCGGGATCACGCTGTCGGCTGACCGCCTCCTACCCACGTCTCCGGGGTCGGTCTTCAGCTCGAGGTACCGATCACCGATCAGGTTCTTGTACCTGATGTAGGCGTTGGTGGTGGTCGTCACCGGGATGTGGGAGTCGACGTCCATACGGACCTCTGCTCCCAGACCCGTCTGCGCAGCCGCACCGGAGTCCACGATGTCCACATCGGTGACCTTCCCGACCACCACACCGGCCACCTTGACGTCGTCGCCGGTCCGCAGGCCGGATGCGGACATGAACTGAGCGCGGAAAACCGTTGTCGGACCGAAACGCAGGTCGCCGACGATCACGAACAGAGCCGAGGTGATCAGCGAGCTGACAGCGAGAAAGATCCCCAGCTTGATGGCCGGTCCGGTGATTGTCATTTCGTCATTCCGTAGATCATCGAGGCGAACGGGTTTCCGATGACGTCTTCGATCGACTTCACATCGCGGTACGCGTGACTGCCGTCGTCGAAGTCGACGTGCCCCGGCCCCTTTTCGCCGGGTGCGCGCGGGTAGCCGTAGCAGCTCGGTCCCGCCGTTCCTGCCGTGTGTTCGGGCGCGTCGATGCCCGGTCGGTATGGCGGGTCGCCGATGAGCAGGGTGCCGACGATGTCGAGGCCCGGTCTCGCTCCGCCGAACGCCCGCTCGAGATATTTGCGGCTCGTGTTCAGTCCGTCCAGGAAGCACGGGTAGATCGGTCCGTAGTCTCCGAGCACCTGCGCCGGCGGCGCCAGGGCGTCGGCGGCCTTCACCAGTGGCGTGCCCGCGTTAGTCATGAACCGGTTGCCGGTGTTCCCGAACTCGGTGAAGCTCAACAGGAACGCAGTCAGCTGCGACTGGTTCTCCACAATCGTCTTCGAGGTGGTGGTGAGGTGACGGACGGTGGCCATCAGGTCCGGTGACAGTCCGGCGAATGTGTCGAGATTGTCCGCACCGAGCTCGAGATCCCGTTGCAGAGTTGGCAGTGACTTGTTGAAGGTCGCGAGGTAGGTGTTCACCGAGTCGACCAGCTCGCCGAGCTTCTCGCCCCGATCGACGGTGCCGGTCTGCACAGCGGTCAGGGTTGCATTCACCCGCGCCGGGTCCACACGGTCGAGAATTCCGACAAGCAACTCGAAAGTGTCGTAGACCTCGACCGGCGTTTGCGAGGTGTCGATGGTGGCACCGGCGCTCAACGTCGATGCCGCCGGCTGCTCCGGCATCGTCAGCGCGACGTACTTGCGGCCGAAGAGCGTGGTCGGCTCCATCTCCGCCCGGACGTTCGTCGGCAGATCGCCGAGCTGGTCTTCCTCCACCGCCAGCTCGATGCGAGCGTGATCGCCGTACACGTCGACAGATGCGACACGACCGATCACTACGCCGTACAGCTTGACGTCCGATCCAGGCACCAGCAGCAGCCCCGTGCGCGGGGCGTTCAGGTAGATGGACCCGGTGGCCTGGAACCTGCCGTTGTACGACATCAGCGCAGCCACGACGACGCCCACCACCACGGCGAAGGCGACGAACGCGTACAGCAGGTGTTGTCTGCGTGAGTGTTCGATCATCCCGACACCCGCACAGTCGCGTGGACGCCGCCGTACAAGGCGATACCGACGATGAAGTCGACCATCATGATGATGATCAGTGACGTGCGGACGGCGTGGCCGACAGCGACGCCGACCCCGGCCGGTCCACCGCTGGCGTTGTAGCCGTAGTAGCAGTGCACCGCCATCACGGCGACCGCCATGACGATCACCTTCAACAGTGAGATCGCGATGTCACCGGGCTGCAAGAACAGCCGGAAGTAGTGGTCGTAGGTGCCCGGCGACTGGTCCGACAGGAACACGCTCACGAACTTGGTGGCGGCGTACCCGGTGAAGAGGGCGATCGCGTACAGCGGCACCACAGCGGCGAGTCCCGCCGCGATCCGCGTCGACACCAGATAGGGCAGCGACTGAACCGACATCACCTCGAGCGCGTCGATCTCCTCGCTCACGCGCATGGCACCGAGTTGCGCAGTGAAACCGGAGCCCACCGTCGCCGTGAGTGCGACGCCAGCAATGACCGGGATCGCTTCGCGGGTGTTGAAGAAGGCGGAAATGAAGCCCGACATCGCTTCCACACCGACGCGCCCCAGTGAACTCGATCCCTGTTGACCGACCTCGTATCCGGCTGCAGCCGTGAGGAATCCGATGATCACGACGGTCCCGCCGATGATGGCGAGTGCACCTGCGCCGAGCGACACCTCAGCTAGCAGGCGCAAGGTCTCGCGACGATAGTGGGTCATCGCCTTGGGTACCGCCCGCAGCGCCACCCCGTAGAACGCCAGTTTCTCTCCGAAGGATTCGGCGGGCTTCAGCGCCTTCCCGGCGTCCAACCGGTCGGTCAGTCGCCGCGACGGTTCGGTGGGCATCTGAGTCGATGTCAACGTGGTCCCTGCTCTTGTGTTCGCGCAGTCATGTCGAGGCCTTCAGTGCAGTGCGAGCGTGGTGATGACCGCGTTCGCGAGGAACAGCAGCACAAAGCTGAAGACAACGGTCTGGTTCACGGCGTCGCCGACACCCTTCGGTCCGCCTCCCGCGTTGAAGCCGAGATGGCAGGCCACCAGTGCGGCCAGCAGACCGAAGATGCCGGCCTTGAGCTCGCTGATGAGTAGGTCGGGAATTCCGGTGAGGATCGGGATCGCGGTGATGTATTGACCCGGCGTGGCACCTTGGAGGAAGACGCCGTACACGTATCCCCCGGCCAGGCCGATGGCGGTCACCAGGCCGTTCAGGAACACCGCGACGCCGCAGGAGGCGATCACGCGCGGAACTGCGAGTCGCTGGATCGGGTCGATACCGAGCACCTTCATGGCGTCGATCTCTTCGCGGATGGTGCGCGAACCGAGATCGGCGCAGATCGCGGTGGCACCTGCGCCCGCGACGACGAGAACCGTGACGATGGGTCCGATCTCTCGGATGACGGCCACACCCGCGCCCGCACCGGACAGGTCGATCGCACCGATCTCGTTCAGCAGAACGTTGATCTGGAACACCACCATGACGCAGAACGGGATCGACATCAGCATGGTCGGGACAATCGATACGCTCGCGATGAACCACGCCTGCGCCACCAGCTCACGCCACTGGAAGGGACGCCGTGGGAGCATCTTGACGATGCCCCAGAAGGTGAGGAAGAAGTCGCCGACCATTTCGGTACCGTGGCGCGCCTTCTTGAGAACCGGTGCGAGCGTTGACGATTGGCGTCGTTCCGGGAGCGCTGTTTCGGGGGCGAGTGCGCTCATCGGGCGTCGGAGCTCTCACGCGTTGCGGCCCGCGAGATCTTCTCGTCTGCCACTCGACGGACAGGAATGATGGGCAGTCGCAGCGCTCCAGGCGCCGAGACCGGCACGATCGGCGACCGGGGTTCGGTGGGCTCGATGCGCCGATAACCCGAACCCTGGATCGGGCGAAGGTCCTTCTCCCCCTTGTTCGGCCACAACGCGGCGGCCCGCTCGGCCTGAGCAGCTATGGTCAGCGACGGGTTGACGCCCAGATTCGCGGACACGGCCGAACCGTCGACCACACTCAGCGACGGATAGCCGTACACGCGGTGATATGGGTCGATCACACCGTTGTCCTCATCGTCCCCGATCACGCATCCGCCGAGGAAGTGTGCGGTCATCGGCACGTTGAACACCTCGCCCCACGTTCCGGCGGAGGTGCCGCCGATCTTCTCGGCGATGCGCCGCGTGGCTTCGTTGCCCGCGGGGATCCAGGTGGGATTGGGCTCGCCGTGCCCCTGCTTGCTGGTGAGCCGGCGACCGAACAGACCGCGCTTTGTGAAAGTGGTGATCGAGTTGTCGAGGTTTTGCATCACCAGTGCGATCACGGTCCGCTCGCTCCAGCCCTTCACCGCCAGGACACGTGCTGTGGCGAGTGGATCCCGGAGCGCGACGCCGATGAATCGCAGCCATCGCGGCAACCGTCCGTCGCCGTCGGTCATCGGCGCCTGCAACAACCCCATCGCGTTGGAGCCCTTGCCGTATCGGACGGGTTCGACGTGGGTGTCCGGCGTGGGGTAGAACGACGACGTGATCGCCACGCCCTTGGTGAGGTCGAGGGATTCGTCGACGCGGTAACGGGTGGCCCCGAGGATCGACTCGGAGTTGGTCCTGGTCAACTCGCCCAGTCGCGTCGAGAGCTCAGGAAGGCGGCCGGAGTCCTTGAGCTTGTGCAGCAACTGCTGGGTACCCCAGGTACCCGCCGCGAAGACGACATTGTGAGCGGTGAACGCCTTCTCGCGCTTACGAATCCAGGCACCGGTCTTGACTGTGTCGACTGTCCAGGAGCCATCGGGTCGCTGACGCACGTCGGTGACGGTGGTCAGCGGATTCACCACCACTCCAGCGCGTTCGGCGAGCCCGAGGTAGTTCTTGAGCAGCGTGTTCTTGGCACCGTGACGGCAACCTGTCATGCACTCGCCGCACTCGATGCAGCCGGTGCGATCCGGTCCGACCCCACCGAAGTAGGGATCCGACACGGTACGACCGGGCTCGCCGAAGTACACCCCGACCGGAGTCTGGACAAACGTGTCGCCGACACTCATGTCGTCGGCCACCGACCGGATGATCTCGTCGGCAGGCGTCATGTGCGGGTTGGTGACCACGCCCAGCATGCGACGCGCCTGGTCGTAGTAGGGCGTCAGCTCGTCTTCCCAGTCTGTGATGTGCGCCCACTGCGGATCGCCGAAGAATGCTGATCCCGGCTGGTAAAGGGTGTTGGCGTAGTTGAGAGAGCCCCCCCCGACTCCCGCCCCGGCCAAGATGACACAGTCGCGAAGTAGGTGGATGCGCTGAATCCCGTACGCACCCAGCTTCGGCGCCCACAGGAATCGTCGAACGTCCCAGCTGGTCTTGGCGAAGTCCGCATCGTCGAATCTGCGGCCGGCTTCGAGAACGCCGACCCGGTAGCCCTTCTCTGCCAGGCGAAGGGCGGTGACGCTGCCGCCGAACCCGGAGCCGATCACCAGGACGTCGTAGTCGGTGTCTTTCTCGCTCGCCTCAGCGTTCATTGGATGCTCGCAATCGTCTGTGGGCGTGGGTATTACGTGGCTGATTGAGCCTCTACAGGAACACGTCCCTGTGATGACCGTGTGCCGGTCGCCGCTTCTGTCCGTCCTGGCCAAGCGGGGCGGTGCGGCCGGACACAGTGTGTTGACACTGTGAGATGAACTGTATTGTTTCTACACATAATTGCCTAATGTGTCAAACACTCAGGCGGGCGCCTTAGGCCTGCATGCCAATTCGGGCATGATGGACACATGGCTACGCCCCCGAGCTTCCACGACGAAGTACGCGACCTGCTGCGCGATCGCATACTCGACTCCGCTCGCGATCTCGTGGTGGAACGGGGATGGTCCGCGGTGAACATGTCCCGGGTGGCGCGCGAGGTCGGAATCAGCCGTACGACCCTCTACAACGAGGTCGGGACCAGGGATCAGCTTGCGGCATCGCTGATCGCACGCGAGGCAGACCGCTTCCTCCACGGGGTCGTCGAGGGCATCGCGGACGAACAGGACATCGTTGACGGACTCACAGCCGCCGCGGAGCGCACACTGACCCTTGGTGAGGACAACGAGCTTCTGATGTCGATCATCTCGGGCAGACTCCAGGGCGGCGAACTCCTGTCGCTGGTCACCGTCGACTCAGAGGTCGTCCTCGGGCGGGCGACGCAGGTGGTAGCCGATCAGATCCGTTCTCGGAAGCCCGATCTCGACGAATTCGCGCTGGAGTCGATCACCGAGATCTTCGTACGACTCACCGTGAGCCACCTGCTCCAGCTCCGGGGTTCGCGTGCCGAATCCGTCGTGCAGATCCACGCTGTCATTCTCGCCTTGTTCGCAAGCCCGCCAGCTCCCCCGGCGGGATGACGCGTGGACGGAACAAGCCAAGCCGAGCGCTTTGAGAACACTGATCCCCATCTTCGGGAATCGCTTGTGCAGCCAGGTGGCCAGCGCCATTCCCAGGGAAAGATGGCCTCACGCCGGTTGGTGCGTATCGCCCGGACAGTTCGTCGAGCGACGTCTTCGGGCTCCAGAACCGGAAACCACTGCGACATCCGGGGGTACCACCCCATGTCTGCATCGTTCCGTTCGAAGTAGTCGGTGTTGACCTCCGAAGGGCAGACGAGTGAGACTCCGATGCCATAACGACCGACTTCCTCGCCGAGACTGTTCGAGAACCCCACCATGGCGGCCATAACGGTGGCTAGAACGAACCGGCTGGTGTCCTCGGCGAGGCGGCAGACGTTGAGGTGTGGCTGAGAATTGCCGCGTAGGCGATGCTGGCT
>NZ_JBVHVX010000038.1:0-13705 GCF_055564615.1 Agromyces sp. NPDC029043
CAAGTGGATGCGACGCGCGGATATCGATGAGGGCCGCAGCCCTGGTGTGAGCGCGACCGAGTCCGCTGAACTGCGTGAGGCCCGTAAGCGGATCCTGGCCTTGTCGCCCGTGCGATTGTCCTCGATTGCAATCTCTTCGAGATGCTTGTCGCCGATCCCATGACGACACCCCTTCTCAGGCCGCGATGGCGGGTTCCGTATATGCGACGGACAGTTCGCCGTCATCGACCGTGACATCGATGGTGCCGCCCGGTTCGATTTCGCCGCGCAACAGCGCACGACCGATCTTGGTCTCGACCTCATGGGCGATATACCTGCGCAGGGGTCGTGCACCGTAGACCGGGTCGAAACCGTGTTCGGCGATGAGCCGGCGTGCTTCCGGCGTGATATTCAAGTGTATCTGTCTCTCCGACAACCTGTTCCGAAGATCGGCGAGCTGCAGCTCGACGATATGTTCGATCTGGGGCAGCGTGAGCGGGGTGAACAACACGATGTCGTCGACCCGGTTGAGGAACTCGGGACGGAAGTGCCCGCGCAGTTCCGCCAGCACCCGCGCCCGGGCGTCCGGCTTGATCTCGCCGTCCGCTGTGACTCCCTCGAGGAGATGCTGGGATCCGATGTTCGAGGTCATGATGATCACCGTGTTCCGGAAATCGACCTGCCTGCCTTGAGAATCGGTGATCCGGCCGTCATCGAGCACCTGCAGCAGGGTATTGAAGACGTCGGCATGGGCCTTCTCGATCTCGTCGAAGAGCACCACGGAGTACGGCTTGCGACGCACCGCCTCAGTGAGCTGACCCCCCTCGTCATACCCGACGTACCCGGGGGGCGCACCGATGAGCCTACTCACCGTGTGCCGCTCCTGGTACTCGCTCATATCCAGGCGCACCATGTTGTCTTCGCTGTCGAAGAGGGCACTGGCCAGCGTCTTTGCGAGCTCGGTCTTCCCCACACCTGTCGGTCCCAGGAAGATGAACGAACCGATCGGCCGGCGCGGATCACGGATGCCGGACCTCGCCCGGATCACCGCGTCTGCGACCAGTTGCACCGCCTCGTCCTGACCGACGACCCTCTCGTGCAGGATCTCGTCGAGCTTCAACAGCTTCTCCCGCTCACCTTCCTGCAGTCGAGCGACCGGGATACCAGTCCATGCGGCCACGATCTCTGCGATCTCGTCTTCGGTGACCACCTCGCGCAGCAACGGATTCCGGCCCTGCCTGGTAGCCAATTGCTCCTCCGCCGCCTCGAGCCTGCGCTCCAGCGCGGTGATCTCGCCGTACCGCAACTCGGCGGCCCGATTGAGGTCGTAATTGCGTTCGGCCTCCTCGGCCTCGTGTCGCAATCGTTCCAAATCTCCTCGCAGCTCCTGCACCCGACGGATCGCTTGGCGCTCCGCCTCCCACTGAGCGTGCCGGGCGTCGGCCTCGGCCCGCAGATCGGCCAGCTCCTTACGCAACTCCTCGAGGCGCGCTTTGCTGGCCGCGTCCGTTTCCTTGGACAGCGCGGCCTCTTCGATCTCCAGCCGGGTCACCTTCCGGGTGAGCTCGTCGAGTTCGGCGGGCATCGAATCGATTTCGGTTCGTAGCCGGGCGCACGCTTCATCTACCAGGTCGATCGCCTTGTCCGGAAGGAAACGGTCGGTGATGTACCGGTGCGAGAGGGTCACGGCGGCCACCAGTGCGCCGTCCTGGATCTTCACGCCGTGAAACACCTCGAGGCGTTCTCGAAGTCCGCGCAGAATCGAGATTGCATCCTCGGCACTGGGCTCGTCGACGAGCACGGTCTGGAATCGACGCTCCAATGCTGCATCGGATTCGATGTGCTTGCGATACTCGTCGAGAGTGGTGGCACCGATCATGTGCAGTTCGCCGCGGGCGAGCATCGGTTTGAGCATGTTGCCGGCGTCGAGAGATCCCTCGCCGCCGACCGATCCTGCGCCGACGACGGTGTGTAACTCGTCGACGAACAACAGGATGCGCCCCTCGGCCGCTTTCACCTCGGACAGCACCGCCTGCAGCCGTTCCTCGAACTCGCCGCGGTACTTCGCACCGGCCACCAGGGAACCCATGTCGAGCGAGAAGATCGTCTTGTCGCGCAGGCCCTCGGGCACGTCGCCGCGGACGATCCGCTGGGCGAGTCCCTCGACGATCGCGGTCTTGCCGACGCCGGGGTCGCCGATCAGCACCGGATTGTTCTTCGTCTTCCGGCTCAGGATCTGCGTTACCCTGCGGATCTCGGCATCTCGCCCGATGACCGGATCGAGTTTGCCTGCCCGCCCCTCGGAGACGAGGTCGCGTCCGTACTTCTCCAGCGCCTCGTACGCCCCCTCCGGGGTGGCCGAGGTGACGCGCTGGTTGCCGCGCACTGTGGTCAAGGCGGCGAGGAAGGTCTCTCGTGTGACCCCATGACTGGTGAGAACCCGTCCGGCCGCACTGGTCGACCCCTCCTCGGAGAGGGCCATCACGAGATGCTCCACCGACACGTAGGAATCCTTGAGTCGTTTCGCCTCCCGTTCCGCGGCGTCGAGCAGCTTGGCCAGGCGCTGGGTGATCGTCACCTGACCGGGTGTCGCACCGGGGCCGCTGACCTTCGGCCTACGCGACAGTTCACGTTCCAGATCGGATCGCAGGGCATCGACGTTCGCACCGGCCTGCTCGAGCAGTCGGGGTACCAACCCTTCCTGCTGATCGACCAACGCGAGCAGCAGGTGCTCTCCGTCGACCTCGGTGTGACCCATTCTGGTCGCGACGTTCTGGGCTTCCTGCAGGGCTTCTCGTGACTTTTCAGTCAGGCTGCCGGTGTCCATGGGGGTGTCCTCCTTCTGCGGGAAGCTGCTTCGAGTTTCTCGATTCGATCCAGCAGATCGAGCACGAGCCCGATTGCCGAGTAGTTCAGGCCCAGGCCGGTCCGCAGCCGTTGGATGCGGGCAGCGTGGGCCACTGCTGACGGTTCGAACAATATTTCGCCGCCGGGGTCGCGGCGTGCGTCGATCAGGCCGAGAGCCACAAGCTTTCGTGCCAGGTCGGGGTGCAGCCCGGTACGTTCGGCGAAGGCATCTGGCGACAATCCGGCACGGCGAACCAATATGTACTGGGTGCCCGGGGTCGGGGTGCTCATGGCTGTTTCCTCGGATCGAAGTTCGATTCGGCGGCCAACTGTTCGAACAGCTCGCGTTCACGTGCTGTCGGTTTCGGCGGCACCATCACCTTGATTTCGGCGTAGAGGTTGCCGTTGGCGCCCCGCGGATTGGGCATTCCTTCTCCGCGCAGGCGAAGCTTCCGTCCCGTCGACGAGCCCGGCACCACTTTGACTTTCGCCTCGCCACCCGGGGTGGGAACGACGACGGTCGACCCGAGGACCGCCTCCCATGGCGATACGGGCAGGTCGACGTAGATGTCCCGGCCCTGGACGCGGAACCGGGGATGCGGCTTGATCCGCACCACGAGGTACAGATCCCCGGGCGGCGCGTCGCCGTTGCCCCGGCCTCCTTGCCCGGCCAACCGGATTCGCTGGCCGTCCAGGACACCGGCCGGAATGTCGACGTCATACTGCCGTCCGTCCAGACGGAGAGTGCGTTTTCCGCCCCGATACGCCTCTTCCAGGGGCAGTTCCAGTTCCGCTTCCTGATCGGCGCCGGGAATCGGCCCGTACCCGCCACCGCCGCCGAACATCTGCCCGAAGAGGTCCTCGAAGTCGACGCCGCCCTCGCCACCGACACCGCGACCGAAGTGCACCCTTCTGCCCCCGCCCCCACCGCCGTACCCGCCGCCGCCGAACCCGCCGCCGTACCCACCGGCGCTTGCCCGGACCCGTTCGTCGTAGTCCTCGGGCACACGCCGGAAGTCGTCACCGAATCGGTCGTAGCGTTTCCGGGTGTCCGGGTCGGACAACACCTGGTAGGCCTCATTGGCCTCCTTGAACCTGTCCTCCGCAGTGGGGTCCTTGTTCACGTCGGGGTGATACTTGCGGGCCAACTTGCGGTAGGCCTGCTGGATTTCGTCGGTGCCGGCGCCCCGAGAAACCCCGAGCACTTCGTAGTAGTCACGCGCCATCGGTGCTCACCCCTCGGGGCGGCTGACGACCACCGCGGCGGGACGCAACTGCCGCCCGTCCTCTCCATAACCCGGGCGCAAGACCTCGACCACGGTCCCGGAGGGAAGGTCGGGTCGGGTTACCACACTGACCACTTCATGGAGCTCCGGAGAGAACGGCACACCGACCTCGTCGTGGCGCTCGAAGCCGAACCGTGACAGCACCTGCACCGCCTGATCCCGGATCGCCTTCACACCCTCGACGACGGCCTGAGGATCGCTGCCCGCATGGGCCAGCGCAAGCTCCAAATTGTCCAGGACAGGCAGCCACGCCGCCGAAACCTTCGCCACCTCCGCGGCGCGTTCACGATCCAGATCCTTGGCATACCGCTTGCGCAGGTTGTCCAGATCTGCGAGGGCCCTGCGCCAACGGTCCTCGAGTTGAGCCAACTCGGCCCCCGTGTCGGTGCGATCAGGCGCCGTCTCGGTCTGATCCCCGTCGGTACCGTCGGTAGCCGGCTCGGTCGTCGAATGATCAGCAGACCTCTCCATCAGGTGCCTCAGCTCCGATCGAACTCGGCGTCGATCACGTCGTCATCATCCGACGACGCAGCCTCTGCGCCGCCGGCCTGGTGTCCGTCGCCGCCGTCCTGGACCGGCGCGAGCCCGTAGAGCAGCTGCTGGAGCTCCGAGGTCAGGGGCTCTACCTCCGCGGGTGAAGCACCGTCTTTGACCGCCTTCCTGGCGTCGGCGATCAGCATCTCGGCCCGCGCCTTCTCATGCGGCGGGGCACTGTCACCGAGTTCGGCGAGTCGCCGCTCCACTTGATACGCAACCGAATCGAGCCCGTTGCGTGCGTCGACCGCCTTGCGCAGCGCCTCGTCCTCACCCCGGTTCCGTTCGGCCTCCGCCAACATGCGCTCGACCTCACCCTGATCCAGGTTGCCCTGCTCACTGATCGTGATGCTCTGCTCCTTGCCGGTATCCTTGTCGCGGGCGGTGACGTTCAGGATGCCGTTGGCGTCGATATCGAAAATGACTTCCACCTGGGCCTCGCCACGTGGCGCGGGGCGGATGTCTTCCAGCCGGAACCGGCCCAGCACCCGGTTGTCGGCAGCCCGTTCGCGTTCGCCCTGCAACACCACGACGTCCACGGCGGACTGATTGTCTTCCGCCGTGGAGAACACTTCGCTGCGCCGGGCCGGGATCGTCGTGTTCCGCTCGATGATCTTCGTCATCACGCCGCCCTGCGTCTCGACGCCGAGGGACAGCGGGGTGACATCGAGCAACAACACATCGGAAACCTCGCCTTTGAGCACGCCCGCCTGGACTGCGGCACCGAGCGCCACGACCTCGTCCGGGTTGACGCCCATGTGGGGGTCCTTACCGCCGGTGAGCCGGCGAACCAGCGCCTGCACCGCCGGAATACGTGTCGAACCACCGACCAGGATCACCTCGTCGATGTCGTTGGCGGTGACCTTGGCGTCACTCATCGCCTGCTTCACGGGGTCGAGGCAGCGTTCCACCAGATCCGCCGTCAAATCCTCGAACTTCGATCGCATGATCGTGGTGGTGAGGTGCTTGGGACCGTTCGCGTCAGCGGTGACGAAGGGCAAGTTGACCTGGGCCTGTGTCACCGAGGACAACTCGACCTTGGCTTTCTCCGCGGCCTCGAAGAGGCGCTGCAATGCCTGCGCATCCTTGCGCAGATCGATATTCTCCGCACGCTGGAATTCGTCGGCGAGGTAGTCCACCAGGCGTCGGTCGAAGTCGTCGCCGCCGAGGTGGGAGTCGCCGGCCGTCGAGCGAACCTCGACCACTCCCTCGCCGACATCGAGCAGACTCACATCGAAGGTGCCGCCGCCGAGGTCGAAGACCAGTACGGTCTCGTGGGTCTGCTTGTCCATGCCGTACGCCAGTGCCGCAGCGGTCGGCTCGTTGATGATCCGCAGAACCTCGAGGCCAGCGATCCGGCCGGCGTCTTTGGTGGCGTTGCGCTGCGCGTCGTTGAAGTAGGCCGGAACGGTGATGACCGCTTCCTTGACCTTCTCACCGAGGAACTTGCTCGCGTCGTCGACGAGCTTGCGCAGCACGAGGGCACTGATCTCCTCCGGCGCGTACTTCTTTCCCCGCACGTCGAATCGGGCCTCACCATTGTCACCCGGCACGACGTCGAAGCTGACCGCTTTGGCCTCCTCGGAGATCTCGTCGTAATGACGTCCGATGAAGCGTTTCGCCGAGTAGATCGTGCCCTTCGGATTCAAGATCGCCTGCCGTCGGGCAAGCTGACCCACCAGGCGCTCGCCGCTCTCGGTGAACGCCACCACCGACGGCGTCGTCCGCGCTCCCTCGACATTGGAGATCACCACCGGCTCGCCGCCTTGCCAGCTTGCGATGACCGAGTTGGTGGTGCCCAGGTCTATACCCACAGCAGTCGCCATGACTCATTCCTTTCGATCGGTCCGGCCGGTGAGCAAGCGGACGGCTTCGTCCGCGACCTCGACATCGGCGAGGACTTCGTAGTGACGTGGTTGTAATGACTGGATTGAGGTGAAGTCGCGCCGGCCGCCCTGCAGCGCATACATGAGCAGGCCGAGCAGAGCGCCCACAACGGCGCCGAATACCAACCCGTAGAAGGCGAGCGCGAGGCCCGTGAGCAGCGGCTGGACCCAATCGAGTAACCCGAAGATCCAGCCGAACAGCGCACCCGTCAGCGCGCCCGCGGCGGCGCCGCGCAGAGCGGCCCAGCCGTAGTTCAATCGGCCGACGATCTGCTCGACCAGCTCGATGTCGCGACCGACGATGGCCAGTTTGTCTACCGTGAAATGCTGGTCGGAGAGGTAGTCGACGGCGCTCTCGGCGTCGGCATAGGTGTCGAATGTCGCAATCACCTGGCGAGCAGGTGGGTGTGGACTTACGGCGGAGGTTCCGCCACTGGACTCTGACATCACGCCCCCTCGGGGTCGATGTTGTGGGGTTTCGCCGAGCCTGTGCGTACCGTACCGGCCCGGCCCTCGGTCAACCGGTTGGGCTCACGAACGGCCCAACCGCAATGCGAGTTCTTCATCCGCCTTCGGGCGGTCAACACAATTCGCCTATCGACAGTCCTGGCTTGCAATCACTGAAATGACGCTAACCCTTGTCGGGGGTCGACGCAAATTCGCCTATCGGGCGTCGACAATAGAGGCGCAATGGCGTCCATACCTGCCCTGGGCATAGATGTCCGCCGGAACCCGCTCGAGGCGACCGGTACACGCAACTCCGGGTACCGGCCACTACTGCGGTGCGTCCACGAGTAGAACTCCCGATGCAGTCATCTTCGCAGCCGACGCGGTGAGTGGCAAGGCCCGCACAAGTCGAAAGCGGGAAGCGAATTCCGCAATGACAGTACAGTCGCTGACACGCTGGCAATAGCCGTTCCTTCATGCTCACGTACAGGAGCAGGTGCTCGATGGCGGAACGACAAGTTCCTGGCGCCGAGAGAAACCGGCGGGAGAAATCCATTTTCCAAACGGTCGGTTTATCCATCCACTGGAGCCATGCCCACCGGATTCCACTGGGCGGCAACCGAATCGGGCTCTTCGCGCTTGAGCGGGGTGCCCGGTAGTTGATGGGGCTCGTGGCCCCGACATGCTGTTGGTCTCTCACAACGCGACAACAGCGAGGCCACGAGCATGAACGAGGGTACGTCAGTGCTGCTCGGGCTGGAGGACGAGTTCACCGTCCTGCAGCTCGAACGAATCGATGCCGACACGGTGCGTGTCGTCATCGAGGTCATCGACCCGGAGGGCGCCTGCCCCGAGTGCGGGGTGCTCACCTCAAGGATCAAGGAGCGGCCACTGGTTCGAGTCAAGGACTTGCCTGCCTCCGGCCAAAGAACCGATCTGTGGTGGCTCAAACGGCGCTTGGTGTGCCGCGAACCGGCCTGTGGGACAGCGACATTCACGCAGCAGTCCCGCGCTGTGCCGGCACGGTCGCGGCTCACGACCCGGCTACGAGAGAAGATCGGTTCGGCGATCGCGTCGGGCAACCGCGCCGTCAGCGAGGTCGCTAGCGAGTACCAGGTGGCGTGGTCGACCGCGCACCGGGCGCTCATCGCACTGGCCAACCAGTGGCTGCCCGAGCCGGAACCCACCCGCGTGCTCGGCATCGACGAGACCCGCGCCCGGTCGGTGCGCTGGGTGCTCGAAGAGGCCGGCTGGACACGGTCGAACCCGTGGATGACCTCGTTCGTCAACGCCGACCCCACCCTGCCCGGGCACCTTCTCGGGCTGCCCCCGGGACGCTCCGGGGCGTGCGTGATCGACTGGCTCGCGCTGCAGACACCCGCGTTCCGGGCCGGCATCGACCTGGTCGTGATCGACCCGTCCGCGCCGTACGCGGGCGGGATCCGCACCGCCCTGCCGGACGCGCGGATCGCAGTCGACAAGTGGCATCTCGTCGCCCTCGCCAACCTCATGGTCACCCAGGTCCGTCAACGGATCACCCGGCAACTGCACGGCCGCCGCGGCACCGCCACCGACAAAGTCTGGGCCAGCCGACAACTGCTGCTCACCGGCTACGAGCACCTCACCGTGAAGCAAAAGGCCCGGTTCAACGCCGCCCTCGCCGCCGAGGATCCGACCAACGAGATCGCCGCCGCGCATGCCGTCAAGGAACGCCTGCGCCTGCTGCTGGCCGAACACCAGCCGCACCAGATCCGGCGCAGGCTGTACGACTTCTACGACGCCGCCGCCCGCGCCGACATGGAGGAAACCAGCCGCCTGGCGACCACGATCGACACCTGGTGGCCAGCGGTGCTCGTCGCGCTCACCGAGGACGTGACCAACGCCCGCACCGAGGGCTTCAACCGGATCATCAAGCAAACCAAGCGTGTCGGATGCGGCTTCACCAACATGGACAACTACCGAAGGCGCATCATGGTCCACATCGCCCTCACCCGAGGGCAGAGACCAGCAGCATGAAATCAGCACACGCCCCGCTCAAATGCGGAGAGCCATTTATCTCTGCAGTAAACGCCCGGCCCGTCTTCGGCGCCTCGTGCCACACATGCCTTCCCGCTCGGGTTGCGGCGGGCCATAATTCGCCTTTCACGTGCCCGGCTTGCCGTCTTCGGAGCTGGGCCTTGACACCCCTGCACCGGGTACCCCCGCATCAGTACCGCACCTGCCGCTGGGCAGTCGATGCATCACCTGTCCGAACGGAATCGACCGGCCCCACGCTGATCACTGCTCCCACACCGCCGAAGCACTTCAACCGATCCGTCACTGCAGCATCATCGAGAAGCCGTCCTCGACACCGGCAGGTCCCGGGCCCGCTGGCTGTGATGTCTTCGCGCTGGCGGCGTCGGCGGGGAGAGGATTTCGCAGTGAGCAGCACCGCTCTCTCCGGGATCGAGGCGACCACCGAATCCGGCCCGCGGTGCTGCACGAAACCTTGGGGCTCCATCGAGCCAGTGGCAATCGGCCCGTGGTTGCCTCACCATGGAGCGGTGACTGCTAAGCGTTGCCGATCCACCGCCGATCCTGCCGAACCCCTTTCCGATGCCGAGCTGCTCATCGGCCTGGTGGTCTCACCATCCCTGAGTGCGATGCTCGGCCCCGAGGTCACCACCTCGGTGCGCAAGATTTTGGTGCAGCGGTATCCGGGAGTGCGCTGGCAACTGAAGATGGCCGAAGACCGGCTGGTCGATCCACCCACCGAGACCTTGGACCTGCTGGAGGCGGCCCGAAACCGCGTGCTGGAGGAGAACTGGGATTTGGCCGTGGTGCTCACCGAGATCCCCCTGAAGACCGGCCGACGTCCGGTGCTCACCCAGCTCAGCCCCGTGCACGGGGTAGGACTGGTCTCCGTCCCAACCCTGGGAGCCGTGCACGTGCGGCAGAAGGTGCAAGAGACCACCGTGCACGTGGTCGGGCAGCTCCTGGGCTACGACGCCGAAGACCTCAACGCCCAGCGGGATCTTGCTCGAAGAGCCCACCAGCTGTCCACCGATCTCGACGAACGCCCGGACGACAACGTCGTGCAGTTCACGGCCCGAGTGCTGAGCGGCAACGTGCGGTTGCTGCTGGGCATGATCCGCGCCAACCAGCCTTGGGCCTTCGTGGCCCGGCTCTCCCGGGCGATGGTCGTGGCAGCGGCCACCGGCATGCTGACATTGGTGGCCTCGGACCTATGGGTACTGGCCATGGCCTACGGGCCGGTGCGCCTGGTCCTGCTGGCGGTGATGGCGATCGGGGCGGTGAGTGCCACCCTGATCCTGGGAGCCGACTTGTGGGAGCGCCCACGGCGGCGAGCCCAACGTGAGCAGGTGATCCTGTTCAATTTGGCCACCACCGCGACCGTGGCCATCGGGGTTGTGGTGTTCTACCTCGGCTTATTCATCCTGTCCTGGGTCGGCGCGCTGCTGCTCATCGACGAGCAGGTACTGGCCGGTGTCGCCGGTCACCCAGTGAACGCTTTGGACTACGCGAAGATCAGCTGGCTCACCGCCAGCCTGGCCACCGTGGGCGGAGCACTAGGAGCTGGACTGGAGGACGACGATGTGGTGCGCGCCGCTGCCTACACCCGGTCCAGCACCTGACACAGCCCCAGCACAGAAGAAACTGAAACATCTACGCGTTGATGCCACGTCTATGCAGGTGTCATTGCCGGTCGCGATGACTTGGTGGGCTCAGCGCAGTGCGCTGCCTCGTACTCGGCGGGTGGGGCGTTGCCGAGGCGGGTGTGCGGGCGGGCGCTGTTGTACCTGTCGATCCGGGATCCGCACCGCCCTGCCGGACGCGCGGATCGCAGTCGACAAGTGGCATCTCGTCGCCCTCGCCAACCTCATGGTCACCCAGGTCCGTCAACGGATCACCCGGCAACTGCACGGCCGCCGCGGCACCGCCACCGACAAAGTCTGGGCCAGCCGGCAACTGCTGCTCACCGGCTACGAGCACCTCACCGTGAAGCAAAAGGCCCGGTTCAACGCCGCCCTCGCCGCCGAGGATCCGACCAACGAGATCGCCGCCGCGCATGCCGTCAAGGAACGCCTGCGCCTGCTGCTGGCCGAACACCAGCCGCACCAGATCCGGCGCAGGCTGTACGACTTCTACGACGACGCCGCCCGCGCCGACATGGAGGAAACCAGCCGCCTGGCGACCACGATCGACACCTGGTGGCCAGCGGTGCTCGTCGCGCTCACCGAGGACGTGACCAACGCCCGCACCGAGGGCTTCAACCGGATCATCAAGCAAACCAAGCGTGTCGGATGCGGCTTCACCAACATGGACAACTACCGAAGGCGCATCATGGTCCACATCGCCCTCACCCGAGGGCAGAGACCAGCAGCATGAAATCAGCACACGCCCCGCTCAAATGCGGAGAGCCCCGAATCGGAGACGCTCCAGATTAGAATTGTATGAAAAAGTTGGCAGCGCAACAAGATACGAAGCATCTTGGCTCTCAGTGGTGGAGCATGCGCGCTGCCGTTCGTCGATGCCGGTTGCCTGGGTGCATCGAAGCGGTTCGGTGACCGGTCTCGGGCGCCGCCGGGGGTATGTTGATCGGGTGGGCCCGCTCGCGGCAGGTGCAAGTAGGAGACCGATTCCTCACGGAGGCGGTGGCTGATGCGCGTACCGTCGACCGTACGTTCCTCGATCTGGGTGCCGCTGGTCGCGACCGTGGTCCTCCTCCTCGCGGGATGCGGCGCCTCGGCTCCCACCACCTCGACGCCCTCAGCGGGACCTGCCGTAGACCTGCCGGCACTGGTCCGGCAGGTGGAGGCCTCGGTCGTCACCGTGCTTACCGGGTCCGGCGTGGGCAGCGGCATCGTCTACAAGACCGACGGCACCGTCGTCACCAACGCCCACGTGGTCGAGGGTGCCCGGCAGGTGAGTGTGGCCTTCGCGGACGGGCAACAGGTGTCCGCGAACGTGCGGGCCGTCGATCGTGTGACCGACGTCGCGGTCCTTCAAGCGGACCGCACGGATCTGACTGCGGCGACGTTCGAGACAGCGTTGCCAGAGGTCGGCGCGCTCGCCGTAGTCGTGGGCAGTCCGCTGGGGTTCGAGGCCACGGTCACCTCGGGCATCATCTCAGGATTGCACCGTCAGATCCCCGGGTCGGCTTCCACCGGGGCGCCGCTGGTTGACCTGATCCAGACCGACGCCGCGATCTCGCCGGGTAACTCCGGGGGTGCCCTGATCGACGGACAAGGGCGGGTCGTGGGGATGAGCCAGGCCTACATTCCCCCGTCGGCGGGTGCGGTGGCTCTGGGCTTCGCCATCCCCGCGGCGAATGTCGTCGACGTCGCAGACCAACTGCTGGCCTCGGGAACTGCCCAGCATGCGTACGTCGGCATTCAGCCCGGCACGCTGAGCCCGCAGATCGCCGAACAACTGGCAGTCGACCGCACCAGCGGTGCCGTCGTCCTCGAGGTCGTCCCGCTCGGTCCGGCTGCGACGGCGGGTATCCGGCCGGGCGATGTCATCACCGCGGTCAACGGCCACGACATCGAGTCGGCGGAGGACTTCATCGCGGCGCTCCGTGCCCTCGACCCGGGCGATCGAGTCGATTTGACCGTGCTCCGCGGTGGCGAGACCCAGCAGATCTCGGTCACAGTGACAGACCGCCCCGCCAGCTGAACGACTATTCCAAGAACGACCAAAACGGGGCGGGCGGGATCTGTGTTGCGGGCGGTCCGGCCCGCAGCGTTGCGGGTATCGCAGGCGTTGAGCAGCATTACCGTCCGCGTGTCCTTGGGACACAAAATTGGGAATACCAACTTCAACTTCGGGTCAGCCACGAACTGGGTGGACTGTCCTGTGCTCATCGGATTTGCTGACGCTCCTGATGGGCGCCGAGGGTGACGAGGGCCTCGATGCCGACTTTGTCGGCGGCGAGGTCGCAGAAGGCCTCGAATCGGGTCGTCGCGGCCGTCCTGTCGTATCGGGAGGTGGGATCGTCGATGTCGGTGGCCTCGGCCAGCGCGGTCAGATACCGCTGGGCCGTGCACAGGTCGTCGTTGGCCTCGATTACGGTGGCGTCGCGCAAGTCGTGCCGGCAGAACGGACGCACCTTCCGATCGGCGCTCTCGCGCGGACACCGTTGGGGGCAGTGCCATGGCGGGCCGTGGCTGCCGAGCCAGGTGGTGTCGGAGAATGGCACCTGCCCGCAACCGGGACACCGGGTCTGCAACCGCAGTCGGTGCCGCAGGCAGATCGGAAGCAACGGGTGCGCCCATTGCCTCTGCCAGATGCAGTCCGGCTCGGCGAGACACCGTGGACAAAACCGGGACCCGCTGAAGTGGTGCCGGATCCGCTTACGGGCCTCACGCAGTTCAGCGGACTCGGTCGCGCTCACACCAGGGCTGCGGCCCTCATCGATATCCGCGCGTCGCATCCACTTGTGCAACGTCATCGGATGCACACCGAAGTCCTTGGCGACCTGCTCGATCGTGACACCTTCGCCACGATCACGAGCCACCCGGACCACATCGTCACGGAACTCCTGGGGGTACGGCTTAGGCACAGCTACATCCTTCCCGACCGCCCGAAGGCAAGCCAGATCAGATGTCACCTATCCGTGCAGCAGTCCCGCTCGGCTCAAGAAGTTGGTCGCCAACCAGGCCCTCGATATCGACATGCTCAAGGAGATTTCGTCGGGAAACTTCTGACCCCGAACCGCAAGCG
>NZ_JBVHVX010000039.1:0-9416 GCF_055564615.1 Agromyces sp. NPDC029043
TAGGGAGACCATGACAATGTCCGAGTCATTGCTCGACACCTATCCACACCGAATGGGCGGCCATTGCGGCTCCAGCGCGATGCGCGACTTGATGGTGAGGGGGACCCGTTTGGTGGTCCAGTCGCTATGCGGCTTGGGATTGGTGGGTCGTGGTCCACTGTAGAGCGAATTCAGCGGGGCTGAGTTCGCCGTGGGCGCTGTGGGGCCTGGCGGTGTTGTAGTCGGTCCTCCAATCCTCGGTGATCACTTGGGCTTCGAGCAGAGAATCGAAGCGCCACGAGTTGAGCAGTTCATCGCGTAGTCGACCGTTGAACGATTCGATCCAGCCGTTCTGCCATGGCGAACCGGGGTCGATGAACAAGGCTCCGGTGCCGGTGAATCGGCACCAGTCGCGTACGGCGTGGGCGACGAATTCGGGGCCGTTGTCGAACCGCACGTAGACCGGCGCCCCGCGGGTCAAAGCCAGCGTGTCAAGGACTGCGACCACTTGGTCGGCGTCGATTGACCTGCCGATCTCGATGGCCAGGCACTCTCGGGTGTACTCATCAATGATGTTGAGTAGCTTGATCGTACGACCATCAGCGAGGGTGTCGAATTGGAAGTCCATCGCCCAGATCACGTTCGGCCGGATAGGACACATCGCCCCTACGGTGACACCGACGCCGGTCAACCGCTTCTTTTTGCGGCGCTGGGGCACTCGAAGTCCTTCCTCACACCATAGTCGACGAATACGTTTGTCGTTGACCGCCCATCCGGATTTGCGTGCCATCTTCGCTGCTCGCCGCCACCCCCACCGGGGCCGGTCGGTGGAGAACCTGCGTAGCCAGGCCCTCAGCCTGGTGTCCTCGTCGTCCGCTGGTTGTGTCCTCAGGCGCATCGTCGAGCGGTGGATACCGACCACCGCACACGCCCGACGCTGAGACACCCCGAACCGTTCTTGCAGCACCGTCACGGCGCGGCGTTTACGGTTCGGGGTCAAAAGTTTCCCGACGACAGGTCCTTGAGCATGTCAATGTCGAGGGCCTGGTTGGCCACGAGCTTCTTGAGTCGGGCGTTCTCCGCCTCGAGTTCTTTGAGCCGCTTGGCGTCATCAGCTTTCATGCCGCCGTACTGGGCCAGCCAGCGATGCCACGTGGACTCCGCGACTTCGAGGTGCCGGCACACCTCGTCGAGTTCCTGACCAGCGGCGAGGAGCATATTGCCCTCGGCGAGCTTGCGGATGATCTGCTCCGGCGTGTGCCGGCGGCGCTTGTTCGATGTCATGACGTCGTTGATTCTTCCTGCTCGAACAATCGAGCAACAGAGTCCCACAACGACTGGACCACCCAGGAGGGCTCACCTCACAAGCTAAGCGCTCGGTTCACGGGGAGGGCGGTAAGGCGCTGCGAATGGGTTAGATACGTCTCGCCCTCAGGGTTGATGCAGCCTTGCTGTATCGGGTAACACCAGATGCAGGCGCGGTTACGGTATTCTAGTCGGCTTGAAGGAATCGAGTAATCAGGTCTGTGGCGGCGTCCGGGTCTCCGTGGTTCTGAAAGTGACTTAAGTCAACTTTCACGAACACGGCGTTCGCGGTGAAATACGCTTTCTTGCCTACTGTGCCGACCGCTTTGATGGAGAGTGCCCGAGCGGTGTTATCGACGACCGTGGCGACGAGGTGCACGGGTGTGTGCAGTGGCACTGGGTGTCGGTACTCGACGGTGAGTGTTCGAGTGACTGCAGGTGTGCGGGCGATCCACAGGGTGAATCCCATGATGTCGTCGCAGGCTGCTGAGATGGCACCGCCATGGGCTAGGCCGGGTGCTCCTGATTGGCGTTCGTCGAAGGTTAGATCAGCGTAGACGTGGTCGTCATGCCTGTATACCTCGAGCTGGAGTCCGCTGGGGTTGTCGCTGCCACATCCCATACATGATGGCGAGTGCGCTGGTAGCCGCTGATCGAAGCCCATTGGGTGGTCCTCTCTGCGGTCCTCGTTCGGTGTTCGAGCACTCGCAGTTTCGTTCTGTTACCGACGGTATCGTTTGTGCTGTTGGTCTGGAGCGGGAAGTGGGCAAGGGTGGAGATCGCCGATATCGATGATGTGGACCCGAGGCGGGTTCGCTCGCGGGCGCGGTTGTTGGATGCTGCCGCGACCCTGCTCAGCAGCGGTGGGGTCGAAGCGGTCACCGTGGAGGCTGTAACCCGGCTATCTCGCGTAGCCCGCACCACGCTGTATCGACATTTTGAGAGCACCACGGACCTGGTGGCAGCAGCCTTCGAGCGGTTGTTGCCTCAGGTGGACAACCCTGAAACCTCGCAATCGATTCGCGATGACCTGGTCACATTGATGCAACGCCAGGCTGCTCTCATCGAACAGGCTCCGTTGCAGTTGACCACACTGGCTTGGTTGGCAATGGTTCCCAAGCAACCTGGCGAAGAACCAAACGCATTGGGGCCGTTGCGGATGCGCGTAGTCAACCAGTACCGAGAACCCTTTGATCGAGTGTTGACAAGTAGCGCGGCCGCCGCTGAACTCGACGATCCGGACTTGACCATGGCGATCACTCAGCTGGCAGGCCCTCTGGTCTTCGCCAAGCTCACCGGGATTCGCGCGATGGATGTCGCTGATCTCGAGCGCCTCGTCGATGACTTTCTTGCGGCGCACAGGCGGCGCCCGCCTACATAGCCTCACCGCCTTCCACTTTTACGCTACAACTTGTAGCGTAGCGCTACCGATGGTTCCACTGTGGGCCAGATGAGTTGGTGAGGTACTGCGTATGGTGGTCCATCGTCCCGATGACAAGCGCTTGGCAAGGCGGCCGTTGGTCGAGCGCAGCGAGTACAGCTCCACGTTGGGACGAATCGCGCGGTTCACTTTGACGCACAAGTCCCTGGTCATCGGGGTGTGGATAGCTGTCGGGGTGGTGTTGGCGGTGCTGTTTCCTCAGTTGGAGACGGTGGTGCGGCAGCAATCGGTAGATCCGATCCCTGCAGGGGTTCCGTCCTTTCAAGCTCTTGATCAAATGGGTGGCGCATTCGGGGAAAAGGGCGCTAAGACCACTGTCTTCGTGACCATGGAGAACCCGAATGGGCTTACAGAGGTCACGCGAGAGCGATACGACGCGTTGGTCCTACAGCTCCGTGAAAATTTTGACGATGTGCAATCGGTTCGTGACTTGCTGTCGGATCCGATCACTGCCCGCCAGGCGTTGAGTGAGGATGGCAAGGCCTGGTATCTGCCCGTCGGGGTCTCGGGGACCCTGGGCGGTCCGGCGGCGACTCATGCGGTGGAAACCGTCCGCGAAACCGCACGCCGGGTGTTTGAAGATACTGGTACCGCGGTTCATGTCACCGGACCCGCAGCCACCTTCAGTGATCAGATCGTGAGTGCCGAGAGCGACCTGGTCGTGATCACTTTGGCCACAGTCGCGCTGATCGCCCTGATCTTGCTGGTGGTGTACCGATCGCTGTTCACAGCACTGGTGCCGTTGCTGGTGATTGGTGTCAGCCTTGGGGTGGGCCGCGGCGTCTTGTCCGCACTAGGTGAGCTCGGAATGCCGGTGTCTCAGTTCACCGTCGCATTCATGACGGTCATTCTGCTCGGGGCCGGGGTGGACTACTCAGTCTTTTTCATCAGCCGCTATCACGAGCGGTTGCGCCAAGGCGCGCCTACCGCGGATGCTCTTGTGGACGCTACAGCGACGATCGGACGGGTCATCTTGGCCTCGGCGGCGACGGTGGCACTGGCATTCCTGGCTATGGCGTTCGGCGAACTGAGCGTCTTTTCCACCTTGGGTCCGGCCTGCGCGATCGCGATCCTCATCGGGTTCCTCGCCACTGTCACCTTGCTGCCGCCGGTGCTGCAGTGGGCAGCCCGCTTCGGTTGGGGCAACCCCCGACGAGACCTCACGCGCAAGTACTGGAATCGCGTGGCGGTGCTTGTCGTCCGCCGCCCAGTCCCCCTTCTCGCTATAACGATGGTGGGGCTGATCGTGCTGAGCACGATCGCGATGGGTATCCACATCACCTATGACGACCGCCAGGGCCAACCCGCGACGACCGACAGCAACCAGGGATATGCGCTGCTTGACCGCCATTTCCCCACAGATGTGACGGTTGCTGAGTTTCTTGTGGTGGATGCGCCGATCGACCTACGCACCGCCAGCGGACTTGCCGACCTCGAGCAGATGGCTTCGCGGGTATCCCAAATTCCCGGGGTGACTCGCGTCATCGGCGTCACCCGCCCCACCGGCGACAAACTCGAACAGGCCGAGCTGTCGTGGCAGAACGGTCAGATCGGGGACCAGGTGGCAGGCGCCGTCGCAGACGGCCAGCAACGAAAAGGCGACCTCGAGCAGTTGCGCTCCGGTGCCAACCAGCTCGCCGACGGGCTGGCCCAACTCGACACCCAGCTACGCCTCAACCTGACGCCACTCGCCGGTATCCTCACCCAAGCAAGCACCGCCGGTCAACAAATCCAGCAGTACCAACCACTCCTGCGCCAGCTCGCCGCGTCCGCGCCCGCACTCGACCGCGCCTCACAGAACGCCCCACAACTTGCCGCCCTGACCCGCCAAACATCCGCGGCGCTGACAACAGTGACCTCAATCCTACCCCTCCTCGACTCAGCGCCCTGGTGCGCCCAAGTCCCCCAGTGCGCAACCCTGCGCGCACAGATTCGCGACCTCAACGCCACACTAGGGAGTGGACTGCTCGACCAGATCACCACCCTGTCAACACAACTCGCACAACTAGACACACCCCTCACGACGGTCACCGACCAACTCACCGCAACCGTCAACTCCCTCAACTCCACCCTGAGCACCATCAACAACCAAGACCTGCCCGCTAAGATCACTCAACTCCAAACTGGCGTGAGTCAGCTCGCCGCAGGATCACGACAACTCGCCGACGGCGTGTCCGCGCTGATCGACAGCAACCTTCAGCAACTAGCCGGGATGGCCACCCTAGCCACGCAACTCCAAACCTCCGCCCGCGAAACCGCCGGAACAGACTCCGCGACCGGCTTCTACCTGCCACCTCAAGCCAACGCAGACCGCCGCTTTGTCGATGTCGCTCGCCAATTCGTCTCGCCCGACGGCCATACCGTGCGCTACGCAATACAAACCAGCTTCGACCCCTACAGCACCGAAGCCATACAACTGACCAACACCATCACCGATGTTGCAAACGCCGCCAGACCGAACACCACCCTGGAGGACTCCCACATCGCAATCGCCGGATTCCCCGCCATCAACGCCGACCTGCAACGCCTACTCGCCGACGACTTTCAACTCCTGGCACTGGCAACCCTCATCATCGTCGGCCTGATCCTAATCCTTCTCCTCCGAGCACTCATCGCACCGCTGTATCTCCTAGGAACCGTCGTCCTCAACTACACCGCGGCACTGGGCATCGGCGTCCTAATCTTCCAACACATCCTCAAAACCGAGATCGCCTGGCCTGTACCGCTATTGGCTTTCATAGTCCTCGTCGCCGTCGGCGCAGACTACAACATGCTGCTCATCTCTCGCCTACGCGAGGAATCCCAGAACAACATACGAATCGGCGTTCTACGAACCGTCACCAACACCGGATCGGTCATCACCTCGGCCGGCCTCATCTTCGCTGCCAGCATGTTCGGCCTCATGGCTGGCTCGATCTCCATCATGACCCAAGTTGGACTGATCATCGGTATCGGACTACTGCTCGACACCTTTATAGTGCGCACCATCGTCGTGCCGGCCATCGCGACACTACTAGGCAAAACCAGCTGGTGGCCGAACAACGAAACCGTTTAACGTACTCCTGGTTTAGTTCCCCAGTATCCGCGCGGGACTGTCGCTAGGGACTGCTGCACGGATAGGTGACATCTGATCTGGCTTGCCTTCGGGCGGTCGGGAAGGATGTAGCTGTGCCCAAGCCGTACCCCCAGGAGCTCCGAGACGATGCGATCCGGGTGGCTCGTGATCGTGGAGAAGGCGTCACGATCGAGCAGGTCGCCAACGACTTCGGTGTGCACCCGATGACGCTGCACAAGTGGATGCGACGCGCGAATATTGATGGGGGCCGCAGCCCTGGCGTGACCTCGACCGAGTCCGCTGAACTGCGCGAGGCCCGTAAGCGGATCCGCCTGCTTGAGCAGGAGAACGAGGTGCTGCGTCGAGCGGCGGCGTATCTATCGCAGGCGAACCTGCCGGGAAAAGGCTGTACCCGCTCGTGAAAGAGCTCGCCGCCGACGGGATTGCCGTCGCGTGTCGTGTCGGGTACTTCAGCTCTCGCGCCAGCCCTACTACCGGTGGCTGGCCAGCCCGGTCACCAATGCCAAGCTGGCCGCGGCGTATCGGGCGAATGCCCTGTTCGATGCCCACCGCGAGGACCCGGAATTCGGCTACCGATTCCTCGCCGGGGAAGCCGCCACCGTGGGTGAGTCGATGGCCGAGCGGACCGCGTGGCGGATCTGCCGCGACAACGCCTGGTGGTCGGTGTTCGGCAAGAAGCGAGGTCGTAACGGCCGACGACCGGGACCACCAGTCCACGATGATCTGGTCCAGCGCGACTTCACCGCCGAGGAGCCACATCGGTTGTGGCTCACTGGTATCACCGAACACCACACCCGTGAGGGCAAGCTCTATCTGTGTGCAATCAAGGACGTGCACTCAGGGCGGATCGTCGGCTACAGCATCGATTCCCGGATGAAAGTCCCGACTGGCCGTGGCAGCGTTGCACAGCGCGCTGGCCCGTCGTGGTGAGGTGGCCGGCTGCATCGTTCACTCGGATCGAGGGTCACAGCTCCGGTCGCGGAAATTCCTACACGCCTTGAATACTCACGGTCCAACGGGGTCGATGGGCAAGGTCGGGGCGTGAGGGGACAACGCAGCTATGGAGATCTTCTTCGCGCTCCTGCAACGCAACGTGCTCGACCGTCAACGCTGGGACACCCGTGAACAGCTACGGATCGCAATCGTCACCTGGATCGAACGGACCTACCACCGCCGGCGCCGGCCACCACATCGGCCGAGAATCAGACCCGGCGGCTGATGCGACTGGCCGGGGTCCGCGGAGTGCAGCGGGCAGCGAAGGCTTTCACCACCCGTCCCGACCCGACCACGGCCAGACCTACCGACCGAGTTCAGCGACAGTTTCGTGCCGATCGACCCAACCAGCTACGGGTCGTCCCAGCTATGGGTCGTCGACATCACCTGCGTGCGAACCTGGCAGGGCTTCGCCTACACCGAATTTGTCACCGATGCCTGCACCCGCGTGATCGTCGGTTGGCATGTTGCGGCTACCATACGGACCGAGCTGATCAGGCAGCGTCGGCCTTGGCGCACCGTCGAGCAGGTGGGGCTTGCCACCTGCGAATGGGTCTGGTGGTACAACCAACAGCGTCTACACGAAGCGCTCGACTATCAACCACCCACAGAGTTCGAGGCCGCCCTCAACGGCGCCTCAGCTATCTGCGAGTCGGCCGCCCCGGCCCTCGCAACCACATAGGAACTAAACCTGGGGTACTTCATGGTCTTGCGTCGACCAAATGAACCCCCAATACATATCGCTGGCCTATGCCGACCGGCTGATCGAGTTTAAAGTCGACCCCTCGGTCAGCACTGTGCGCGACTCCTCCGACAACACTCTCGCCGAAGCGTCAGGTACCGCGAGTGTCATTTGCCACGGTGAAGGGACCGCTGTGAGCTGATTTTTGCCATCGGGATGGGACCACCTGGATTGCCAGTTATGGGACCACCGGCGCGTTGCGCTGGTGGTCTCTTGTTTTGTCCGTTGGGCCTTGACCCCGGATCTTGGACACAGGGTGGGATTTATGCTGCGTGTAGAAGTGTAGCAGCGTAACGGTTTTCGTAGGTGAGTGGTGATTGGTGCCCGCACCACGAGTGTCTTCGGCGGTTGTTGTAACGCACGAGCCACCCAAAGACTTCACGCCGGCAGGTGAACTCATCGGGCCAGGACTGCTCATCTTGAAGGACCTCGCGTTTGAGCGTGGCGTTGAACGACTCGGCCATCGCATTGTCGGCGCTGGTGCCCACCGCTCCCATGGACTGGGTCACGCCGAGTTCAGCGCACAGGTTGGCGTAGGCCTTGCTGGTGTAGACCGAGCCGTGATCGGAGTGAAAGACCGCTCCCGACAACGACCCTCGCGTCTGTTGTGCCGCTTGCAAGGCATCGGCAACGAGATCGGTGCGCATATGATCGGCCACCGCCCACCCCGTCAACCGTCGGGAGTAGCAGTCGATCACCGTAGCCAGGTACAGGTTGGAGCCATCGGCGATCGGCAGATACGTGATATCGCCGACATACACCCGGTTCGTGGCGGGCGCGGTGAAATCGCGTTCCACCAGGTCAGGGACTATGCGATCGGCAGGTTCAGGGATCGTGGTGACCACACGACGGCGCCGCCGATAACCGACAATGCCGTGGGCGCGCATCACCCGCGCCACCCGTTTGTGATTGACCCGGTTCTCCAGCGCCACCCCATCGTTGAGTTCCGCGGTAATCCGCGGTGCACCACAGGTGCTGTCACCATCGTGAACCTCACGAATACGTTGCGCCAAAACATGATCAGCTTCCGCACGAGCCGCCCGGCGCGGGGCCGCCTTGCGCCAGGCGTAAAACGACGAACACGCGATCTCGAGGAGATCGCATAGCCACTTGACCGGGTAGGTGTCGAGGTGGTCGGCGACGAACTGGAAGCGGCTCACCAGTTCGTCTCCCCGGCGAAATACTTGGCCGCCTGACGCAAAATCTCCCGTTCGGTGCTCAGCTTGAGCTTCTCGCTACGCAGTGCCGCGTTCTCCCTCTCCAACCGTGCGATCTTGGCCTCAGCGCTTTCTGGCCCCACCACAGCGGGCCCATCGCCGTTGCGGGCCTTGAGCGGGCTGACCGCCCCGCTGCCATCGGCAGCGGTCTTGCGGCCGGTGCCGTAGCGCTCAAGCCAGTGACGCAACGTGCCGCGCTCGACCCCAAGATCGGCGGCGATACCGCGCACCGTGGCCCCGGGGGTCGACTCGTACAAGTCCACCGCGTCCTGACGAAACTGCTCTGAATAGTGTCTCCGAGCCATACCTTGATCATCTCGCTTCTCCCCGCGAACTGCGGGATTCAACGTGTCCAAGGTCCGGGGTCAGGTCCCGTTGACTCGGCCGTGACGAGCAGTCATGGAAGGGGCGGCGGCATGGGCTATCGGGAGGTTGCTGTGGAAGAGATCAGAGAAGTCCTGCGGTTGTGGCTGGGTCTGGCGGTGGGGTTACCGTCGCCGGGGCTGCGCACGATCGCCGCGCATGCGGGGGTGTCCGTGGCCATGAGAAAGTCCCCACTGGTGGGGGGTTGAGGTTCCCCCCGAACCGTAGAGGCATCGATAATGAGGAGCACGATGCCAGAGAAGCGGAAGAAGTACGACCGGGAGTTTCGTGATGGGGCGG
>NZ_JBVHVX010000040.1:0-8774 GCF_055564615.1 Agromyces sp. NPDC029043
TCCCCAGACTCACCGCCCACACCCCGCGACCTTGCTCACCCACATCTTGTGCCCGCGAGAACCCGTTCTACGCACCGTCAATTCGGAAGAGCCCCTTAGGCTCTTCCGAATTCAGAGTGCATCGAGGTGTTGTGCCAGGCCGCCGGAGTGAATGAGTGACCGCAAGATGTAGTGGCCGAGGTTGCGGAATCCGAGCGCGATGCCGCGGAGGTGTTCCAGACGCCCGTTGATGGCTTCCACGGGTCCGTTGGAGGCGCCGGTGTCGAAGTAGGCCAGGATCTCTTTCCGGCGGGCCCACAACGAGCGGCCGAGTTGGGCGAGTTCGGCCAACTGGGTCGGCACACCGGTATGGATACGCTTGAGCAGCTTGTACATCGCGATCTTCCCGTCACGCTTGTTCGGCTGGCCGTAGGCGTCGACCAACTCCTGATAGACGGCGTAGGTGACCGCGACGGCCACGTGTTCCTCACGGGCGTCCAGACCGGCACGCAGACGGGTCTTCTGCTTGTCGGTCAACAATGCGATCCGGGTCAGCAACGGGCGGCGGATGCCGTAGAGCGGATCACCGGTGCGGCCACGATGTCCGCACGTATCCTGTTGCACGCGTTGACGACACACCGTCAACTTCTCAGCGGCCAGGTGCACGACATGGAACGGATCCATCACCGCACGCGCCTTGTCGAGGGTTTCGGCGGTCGCGGTGCGATACCCGGAGAATCCGTCCATCGTGACAACCCGGATCCGATCCCGAAACGAGGGGTAGCGGGCATCGAGCCAGTCCTTCAACGCCGCTTTCGACCGCCCGGCCACCATATCCAGCAGTCGAGCCGGCCCGGTACCGTCAACGATCGGCGTCAGGTCGACCAGAACGGTCACGAAACTCGAATCACCATGACCGCGAACATGTTTCCACTTGTGCTCATCCACGCCAAGAACCCGCACACCGTCCAGGCGGGCCGGCGCAGAGGCCAACGTGCGGGCCGCATCCAGGGCCAGGGGTTCCAGCTCAACCCGACCGCAGCCGCGGCCGCCGTCACCGACATCTTGTCGCAGATCATCGACCGCAGAATCCAGGTCGTGGTGCGCCGGGTGACCTGGGCCCGCGGCGCCACGATCGTGGAGATGTCGGCACGAAAGATCGTGGTGGCACAGTCGGGGTTGGCGCACACGTAGCGCGGCACCGCGATATGCAGCCTCGTCGGGTGCCCAACGATCGGCAGATCAGCAACCTCCCGATCGATGTGGTCACGCAGCCGGCCCGGCTGCCCGCATCCGGCACACGTGTTGTTCGGGGCCAGGACCTGGCAGAACACGTGGGTACGGTCCTCGCCGTCAAGGGCGGCGTCGGTGATCGTCACCCCGAGCTCGATGGTGCGGCAAATCGTGTCGGCAATAGCGCTACGCTGCGTCATGGGTCCTGTTGGTGTCCGGATGGGTGTGTGAGAGCTTTCATCCTCACACCACAGGACCCGCCTACATCCCCAGGCTCACCGCCCACACCCCGCGATCTTGCTCACCCACATCTTGTGGTCCCTAGAACCCGTTCTACGCACCGTCAATTCGGAAGAGCCAAGAAACTCTGCTTCAACTTCTGCTAGATCGGTGGCACTGGGCGTGAACTCGGCACCCCTCGCTACAAACTCGGCCCGGCCGCCGGTCATCGCAGATGCGTAGACGATGCAGTTGAGGTCGGGGTACCAGTCCACCGCCCTCTGTGCGGTTGACCTGTCGCGGATTCCGTATGTTCCGACCGAATCTCGAATGCCGGGCCGGATGCTGAGCTGCCCCCTTTCGGGAATCTCCATCGAGTCTCCGTCGCTGTAGAACAGTCCAACGACGGCCTTCGTTTGTGCTGCCATATCCCCTCCTGAACAGTGGTCTCCGGCCCTGAGGCTAGCGGAGATGGGGGCTGGAGTTGCGCTGCAGTCGCTTGATTCTGGGGTGGACATCGCGTCTCGATTCGGGCTTGACTGAACCGGCTTAGGAGAGTCCAGGCAACTCGCGCCGTATGGCCGTTGTTCCGGTGTCACGAGTCGTCGTGGCCTCGGGACTGGTGCCGAGTCGTCTATACGGCGGCGCGAGTTGTTCCGGACGATCGGTATACCGGTTGAGAAGCAAAGCACATCGATTCAGTCGAAACTCCTCTACAGGCGACCGGCCTGACCCACTAGATTCTGAGGCAGCCAAGTCAAGGGAGAGATGCACACGCATGAGCACGACGAACGCCAACCTCATCTGGAACATCGCCGAAAAGCTCCGCGGGCCGTTCCAGCCCAATCAGTACGGCGACGTCATCCTTCCGTTCGCGATCTTACGGCGGTTGGATTGCATCCTCGAGCCGAGCAAGGATGAGGTTCTCGCCGAGTACAAGAAGCTGGCGAAGACGAAGGTCGACTCGGATATCATCCTCAAGTCCACGTTCAAGCTGCCGTTCTACAACACCTCGCGCTGGGACTTTTGTGCCCTGACCTCGGATGCCGAAGGTGTCGCCGACAATCTGATCGACTACATCGAGCATTTCTCCCCGAACGTCCGCGACGTGTTCGAGGGCTTCGGTATGGAAGACCTCATCGAGCGGCTCAGTAAGTCTGACCGGCTCTACCTGATCGTCAAGGAGTTTGCGGCCGTCGACCTGCACCCCAAGGTGGTCAACGGTTACGAGATGGGCTTGATCTTCGAAGAACTCATCCGCAAATTCGCCGAATCCAACAACGCGGCCGCCGGCGACCACTTCACCCCGCGCGAGGTTATCGCCCTCATGGTCGACATTCTGTTCGCCACCGCCGACGATGCGTTGACCAAACCCGGCGCGGTCCGCACCATCTACGACCCCGCATCAGGCACCGGCGGCATGCTCTCTACCGCCTACGACCACCTGCTGGAGATGAACCACAAGGCGCGGCCTGTCTTGTATGGGCAGGAGGTCAATCCGCGCTCGTACGCGATGTGCAAATCCGACATGATCATTAGAGGTCAGGACGTCGACAACATCTATCTCGGCGACACCCTCACCGACGACAACTTCCGTGGCCGTCGCTTCGACTACCTGCTATCCAATCCGCCCTTCGGCGTGGATTGGAAGACCCAGCAGCGCGCCGTCGACGAGGAACACCGCGTCCGAGGCTTCGCCGGCCGATTCGGTCCCGGTCTGCCGCGCGTCTCGGATGGGTCGCTGTTGTTCCTGATGCATCTGATCTCCAAGATGGTGCCGGTCAGACAGAACGGCGAGGGTGGATCACGGCTGGCGATCGTCCTCAACGGCTCCCCACTGTTCACCGGAGGGGCCGGGTCGGGGGAGTCGAACATCCGACAGTGGATCATCGAGAACGATCTGCTGGACACGATCATCGCGCTGCCGACCGACATGTTCTACAACACCGGTATCTCCACCTACATCTGGATCCTCGACAACAACAAACCCACCGAACGTCAAGGCAGCGTGGCGCTCATCAACGCCGTCGACATGTTCGGCAAGATGCGCAAATCACTGGGCTCGAAACGCAAGTTCCTGCGCGAGGAGGACATCCAGCAGATCGTCGAGCTCTACTCCGAACGTATCGACGACCCGGGCTCGGCCGAGCAAGCATCGCTTTCGAAGGTGTTCGCCAACGACGACTTCGGCTACCGCACCATCACCGTCGAACGACCCTTGCAGCTGGCGTTCCGCATTGATGACGACAAGATCGATGCGATTCTGGGCGTGAAGGCCATCTCCAAGCTGGGCGACGACGAGCAGCAAGCTATCCGCAAGTCGCTTACCTACCTCTCCGACTGGGAATGGACCAACCGCGACGCGTTCGTCACCGAACTCAAAGATGCCCTGCGTGACAACGGATTCAGCAAACCCGGTGCGTTGGTCCTGAAAGCAATCTGGTCGACAATCGGCGAGCACGCCGACGCCGCCGACGTCATCACTGACCGTCACGGTAACCCCGAACCCGACCCGGCACTTCGCGACACCGAGAACGTGCCCCTCACCGAGGATGTGGAGGAGTACTTCACACGTGAAGTGCTGCCCCATGTTCCAGACGCGTGGATCGATCACGACAAGACCAAGATTGGCTACGAGATCCCATTCACCCGCCACTTCTACCGCTATGTACCGCCCCGGCCGCTCGAAGAGATTCAGAAGGACCTGCGGCAACTCGTCGGGGAGATTCAGGAGATGCTGAAGGAAGTGGGTGCGTGAGTTCCCGCAGCGTCGGCGCGGACCTCCCGGTTGGCTGGAGTGCTGTCGATATCCGACGACTGTTCAGGGTTGTTGGTGGCGCCACACCTAGGTCCGATCAGGCCGCGTATTGGGATGATGGCTCTGTCCAATGGTTTACGCCAGCCGATCTCAGCCGAACAAAGAGCATGAGTGTAGAGGCGTCGGCGAGACAGATCTCACGTGAAGGGCTTGCTGCATGCTCTGCTGAAATCTTGCCACCAGGCTCAGTGCTCGTCTCGTGTCGTGCACCGATTGGGTATGTCGCGGTGACGTCGAGGGAGGCCACAATCAATCAGGGCTGTAAAGCGCTAGTCGGTAACAAGATCGATCCGCGATTCGTTGCGTATCAACTGAGCGCGGCGAATGGGGATTTGGTTGCGCTCGGTCAAGGTACGACGTTCGCCGAGCTTTCTCGCGATAGTCTAGGTAGCTTCTCGCTCGCAGTTCCGAGTCTCCTTGGTAACGCTAAGCGGGTCGCCGACTTCCTTGACCGCGAGACGGCGAAGATCGATACGTTGATCGCCAAGCAGGAGCAGTTGATCGCGACCCTGCAGGAAGACCGGATCGCCACCATCACCCACGCGGTGACACATGGACTTGACGACGAACCCGTCGAGGCTAGCGAAAATGTCTGGGTTGGCGTGCGTCCACGTAGCTGGGTCGATATCAGACTGAAGTACGTGATTTCGTCTGTACAGAGCGGCACCAGCGTAAACGGAGTAGATGTGCCTCCGACGGCCACTGAAGTTGGAGTGCTGAAGACAAGCGCCGTGTCGACCGGTCGGTTTGTGCCGAGTTCCAGTAAGACGGTTGTTGGTGATGAAGTCCAGCGGCTTACCTGCCCAGTTCGCGAGGGTGCGCTGCTCGTGAACCGGGCCAACTCCCCACAGTTCGTTGGGTCAGCATCATTCGTGAACGCGTCATTCGAGAATCTCTTCTTGTCGGACAAGATCTGGCAGTTCGAATTTCGAGGTGCAGAGCCAGAGTTCATACACCTCTGGACCCAAACCCCCGGCTATCGCGCTCAGATCGAAAGTGGCATCGTGGGCACTAGTGCGAGCATGCAGAATGTATCTATGGCAGATTTCCGCGAGCTTTCACTTGCCATGCCCGATTTGGAGCAGCAACGATCGATCGTGCTGCGATTGTGCGATCATTTGGACTCGCTGGACCAACTTGTCGACAAGGCATCGTCGTCTATTAACGCGCTCCGCGAATACCGTTCCGCCCTCATCGCCGACGCAGTGACGGGCAAGATCGATGTGCGGGAGATGGCCTGACATGCCACAGCATCACGAGATCGTTCTCGAAACCGAGATCTGCGAGTACTTGGCCGACCACGGTTGGCTGCACTCGCCGACCGATGCGGGTTACGACAAGTCGATGGCGCTGTTCCAGGAGGACGTGTTTGGTTGGCTCGCTGACACCCAACCGGACGAGCTTGCGAAGCGCGTCAAGCCAGATCTGGCGGGGGCAGCGCGTGCGGCTGCTGAGAGCAAAGTGCTTGCCACGCTGGCTAAGCGGCTTGATGCAGACCTCAAAGCCGGTGGGGGCACCCCGAATGTCCTGCGCCACGGGTTCAAGGACCTCAACGCCCGGTTCTCGATGTGCCAGTTCAAGCCCAATACCAACCTCAACGAGACAACCGCGAAACGTTATGACGCGGTGCGTCTTCGGGTGATGCGGCAGGTGCACTACTCCTCGCGAAACTCGAATGCGATCGATCTGGTGTTGTTCGTGAACGGGATTCCGGTGGCGACCGTCGAACTCAAGACCGACTTCACTCAGAACCTCACCGACGCGGTACGGCAGTACAAGAAGGATCGTCTGCCAAAGGGGGAGCCACTGTTGGAGTTTGGCCGTCGGGCTGTCGTGCACTTCGCGGTCTCCAACAGCGAGGTTCAGATGACCACCAAGCTGGCGGGTGACTCGACCTTCTTTCTGCCGTTCAATCGGGGAGATCACGGACACGCGGGTAACCCCGCCAATCCTGATGGTTCACCGGCGTCGTACCTGTGGGAACAGATCTGGGATCGCGACACTTGGTTGGACATCCTCGGTCGGTTCATGCATCTGCAGATCGAGGAGAATCTAGACCCGAAGACCAACAAGAAGCGACGCACCGAGACGATGCTGTTCCCACGGTTCCAACAGTGGGATGCGGTCACCAAACTCGTCGGTGCGGCGAAAACCGAAGGTCCGGGCCACAAGTACCTGATTCAGCATTCGGCCGGGTCAGGTAAGACCAACTCGATCTCGTGGCTGACGCACCGATTGTCGGTGTTGCATGACGATGAGAACAAGCCGGTGTTCGACGCGGTGTTGGTGATCACGGATCGCACCGTTCTGGACTCGCAGCTGCAGGAGGCGATTCGTCAGATCGATGACACGCCGGGGATGGTCGCGCACATCGATGCGTTGGGTGGGTCGAAGTCCCGCAAGCTCGCCGAGGCGTTGGAATCGGGTACGAAGATCATCATCGTTACCATTCAGACCTTCCCCTACGCTCTCGACCTCATCCGTGACGGAAAGGGTCTGCAGGGTAAGTCATTCGCGGTCATCGCCGACGAAGCACACTCATCACAAGCAGGTGAGGCGTCGAAGCAACTCAAGAAGGTGCTCACAGCAACCGAGTTGGACGACATCGCTGATGGCGGTTCCGTCGACATCGAAGATGTCCTGGCCGCGGAGATGGCCGCTCGTGCCGCCGCCGGTAACATCTCGTTTTTCGCGTTCACGGCAACACCGAAAGCGAAGACGCTGGAACTGTTCGGCCGCCGGCCATCGCCTGAGGTTCCGCCTGAGCCGTTCCACCTGTACTCGATGCAGCAGGCGATCGAGGAAGGTTTCATCCTCGACGTGCTGCAGAACTACACGCCTTACAAGACGGCTTTCCGTTTGTCGCACAACGGGCACAGCTACACCACCGAGGACACCGACTCGGGTGGCACCGTTGTTGTCGACGCTGATGCGGGTGCCGACTCGCAGTTGGTGGACAAGCGGGAGGCCATCAAGTCGGTGATGAATTGGGTGCGACTGCATCCGACGAACATCGCGCAGAAAGTGCAGATCATCGTCGAACACTTCCGCTCCAATGTTGCGTGGCGCTTGGATGGAAAGGCCAAGGCGATGGTGGTGACCAGCTCGCGCCTGGCGGCGGTACGCTACAAACTCGCGTTCGACAAGTATGTCGCCGAACACGGATACACCGATGTTGCGGCACTGGTCGCCTTCTCCGGTGAGATCACCGACGGCGAGAACGGTCTGGACAAGGTCACCGAGACGAGCCTCGAGATGAATCCCAGCCTCAAGGGTCGCGACCTCCGGGGTGCATTCGCCACCGACGAGTATCAGGTGATGTTGGTGGCCAACAAGTTTCAGACCGGATTCGACCAGCCGCTGCTCGTCGCGATGTACGTGGACAAGAAGCTTTCCGGAGTGCAAGCGGTGCAGACGCTGTCGCGCCTCAACCGCACCGCACCGGGTAAGGATCAAACATTTGTCATCGACTTCGCCAACAGCGGCCAGGATGTGGTCGATGCGTTCGAACCGTACTTCACGGCCACCACGCTGGCCGATGTCACCGACCCGAACATCGTGCACGCCACCATGGCCAAACTGGATGCGGCGGGCATCTACCAGTGGGCCGAGGTCGACGGACTCGCTGCAGATTTCGTCGCCGAGAAGGGCAACAATGCACTCGCCAAGTGGGTCACACCTGCGCAGCACCGATTCCGCGACCGCGAACGCGAGGCCAACGACAAGGGCGACACGGCTGCCCTGGACGAGCTGGACATGTTCCGCAAGGACGTGGGCACCTTCATACGCCAGTACGACTTCCTCTCCCAACTGTTCGACTATGAAGACCCCGACCTGGAGAAGCTCTCGATCTATCTGCGTTACCTCGCGCCGGTCATCCGCCGGGAGAACGTGCAGCATACGATCGACCTGTCCGGCGTGGACTTCGAGTACCTCAAGCAGAACAAGCAGGCAACCACGCGCGGCAAACTCGAGGGTGGTGCCGAGCTACCGCCCGCAGGTGAAGGCGGAGGTAGTGGCACCGTTCGAGACCCCGAGATGGTCGAACTCGACGAGGTCATCGCGACGATCAACGACCTGTTCGAGGGGGACCACTCCGATGCGGATGTGCGCAGTGTGGTCAGCCACCTGCGGGACAAACTGGAGGAAAGTGAGAACCTGAAGATGCAGGCTCTCAACAACTCCCAGGCGCAGTTCGAGGCGAGCCCAGATATCGATATCGAGTTCAACGGTGCCGTGATTGAGGCGATGGACGCGCATTCGGATCTGTCCGCGCAGATCCTGAACAACTCGGTGATCCGAGACAAATTGGTGTCGGAGTTGGTGCCAGCGATCTATCAGAGACTTAGGGTGGGGACGCTCAATGACGCATGAAGATGCAACAACGATGGGCGAGCTTGTGACGGCAACGGGCTTGCCTCCGGCATATCTGGCTCTTCCGGATTGACGGTGCGTGAAACAGGTTCTACTGACCCCAAGATGTAGGTCGGATTTGCGGTGTGAGCCTGCGTGATGTGGGCGGGTC
>NZ_JBVHVX010000041.1:0-8705 GCF_055564615.1 Agromyces sp. NPDC029043
CCCCCCCCCGCCCTCCCCCCCCCCCCCCCCCCCCCCCCACCCCCCCCCCCCCCCCCCCCCCCCCCCCCCCCCCCCCTCTGCGTCTCAACGGGACGACGAGATCCCGGTGATCAGCCGCTCACCGCCGCGAGCGCGTTCACGATGCCCGCGCCGTAGAAGCCGTTCGACTCCGCGGTGCCCTCGCACGTGTGCGTGGACGTGACGGTGTTGCCCGCCGGGAGCGTGCGGGTGTAGGTGAACGCGGCCGGCTCGGGGCAGGCCTTCGCGGTCGCCGAGTCGAGCAGGACGCGCTCGACCTCGGCCGGGTCCATGCCCAGGCCGCCGCCGCGCTGACGCTCGCCGTACTGGCTCACGATGAGCGCCGCGACGCCCGCCGCGTGCGGCGAGGCCATCGACGTGCCCTGCAGGTACTGGTAGTACGCGCACTCCTTGCCCTTCGCGTCGCAGCTCTGGACCGCCCACGGCACGACGACGTCGCCGTTCTCGTCGATCGCGCCCTCTGCCTCGGCCAGCGCCGCCGGGTAGGCCGCGAGGATGCCCGCGGCGTAGTCGCGCGTGCCCGCGGCCGTGTCGTACACGTCGCCGCCCGGCGCCGCGACATCCACGAAGCCGTCACCGTAGTTCGAGTAGTACGACTTGCGCTCGGAGACGCCGGTGCTCGAGACCGAGATCACGCCCTCGCCCTCGGTCGGCATCGAGATGCACGACTCGGGGTCGAGCAGGTCGCGCACATAGGCGACCTCGCCGGGCACGCCCGCGAAGTCGGGGCTGGATGCATCCGTCAGCACCTTCGTGTAGTCGCTCGCGCCGTTGCCGGCCGCCGCGACGAGCGTCACGCCGCTGTCGCGGGCGAAGTCGAGCGCGCGCTGCATCGCGGTGATGATCGCCTGCTGCTCGGCGCGATCCTCAGCGCTGTCGGCCGGGTGGTCGACGCAGTTGAACAGCCACGGGTCGACGTAGTAGCTCATGTTGACCACGTCGATGCCGTTCTCGCCCGCGTAGGTGAGCGCGTCGACCGAGGCCTGCAGGAAGAAGTAGCCCGAGTCCTGGCCGGCGCGGAGGTTGACGAGCGAGACCTCGGGCGCGACGCCCGCGATCCCGATGCCGTTGACGGGCGAGCCGATGGTCGAGGCGACGTGCGTGCCGTGGCCGTTCTCGTCGACATCGGCGGCATCCTCGCAGGAGCCGTCGACCTCGTCCTCGCAGGCGCCGTCGACGGGGTCGCCGTTCGCGTCGACCGGGATGTCGACCGTGAAGTTGCGGCTCAGCTTCGCGTCGAAGTTCGGCGCGATGTCGGGGTGGCTCCCGTCGACGCCGGTGTCGATGATGCCCACCGTCACCTTCTTGTCGCCGCGCTCGACGGCGTACGAGCCGTCGACGGTCGCGTCGATCTGCTGCATGTCCCACTGCAGGTCGGCGAGCGGCTCGGCGCCCTTCACCGGCTTGCCCGGGTCGGCGGGCTTGCCGAGCGCGGCGGCTTCGCCGGCGCCGACGCGCGTCTCGCGCTCGACCGCCTCCTCGGCGGCCTTGCGCTTCGCCTCGGCCTTCGCGGCCCCGTCATCGGGCACGCCGCCGATCACGCGGTTCTGCGCGGTGCCCTCGATCGCCGCCTGGTCGGCGGCCTGCTCGGCGAACGACGCCTCTGTCGTGACGACCGTGGCGACGCCGACCTCGGCGTTCTCGCTGACGATCGTGCCGCCGGCGGCCTCGACGGCCGCACGCGCCTCGCTCGAGGAGGTGCCCTCGGCGAAGACGACGACGTACTGGTGCTCACCGCCGGTGGGGGCGGCGGTGGCCGCGGTCGCCGACGCGGCCGCGAGGCCCGTCACGGCGAGCGCGAGCACGGATGTCGCGGCGATGGATCGCATCACTCTCATAGACATGGATTCCCTTCTTCGGGCGGCACCCGTTCGGGGGGTGCGCACACTCGCGCAATGCTGGCACACGCCACCGACGAAGGGAAGGGTCGTCTCCGGTTCGTTCCGTTCCGGGCTACCGGACGCGAGCGGATGGCCCGACCCGGGCCCTTACGGGCGCAGCAGCACCTTCGTCGCGCGGCGCTCGTCCATCGCCGCGTACGCCTCGGCGGCCTGCGAGAGCGGAAGCTCGAGGTCGAAGACACGGCCGGGCCGGATGGCGCCGGAGCGCACGTCGGGCAGCAGCTCCTCGATGTACCCGCGCACGGGGGCGACGCCGCCGTTCACGCCGACGTTCCGGTTGAACATCTGCCGCACGGGCAGCTCGGGGCCGCCGTTCGGCACGCCGACGAACCCCACCATGCCGCCCGGCCGCGCCGAGCGCAGCGCCTGGTCCATCGACTCCTTGGTGCCGACGCACTCGAGCACCCGGTCGGCGCCGATGCCGCCCGTGAGCTCCTGCACCCGCGCGACGCCCTCATCGCCGCGCTCCTCGACGACGTGCGTCGCGCCGAACTCGCGCGCGAGCGCCTGGCGATCGGCGTGCCGCGACATCGCGATGATCGTCGTCGCGCCGAGCCGCTTCGCGGCGATGATCGCGCAGAGCCCGACCGCGCCGTCGCCCACGACCGCGACCGAGTCGCCCGGCCCGACGCCCGCCGAGACCGCCGCGTGGTGCCCCGTGCCCATCACGTCGGAGAGCGTGAGCAGCCCCGGGATCTCGTCGTCGGCCACCGGTCCGGGCACGACCGCGAGCGTGCCATCCGCCAGCGGCACCCGCACGCGCTCGCCCTGGCCGCCGTCGGCGAACCCGCCCGAGCGGTCTTCGCCGCCCCACCAGCTGCCCTGCACGCACGATGTGCTGACCCCGTTGCGGCAGTTCACGCACGTGCCGTCGCACACGTAGAACGGCGCGATCACGAAGTCGCCCTCCCGCACGAGCCGCACCCGGTCGCCCACGGACTCGACGACGCCGACGAACTCGTGCCCGATGCGGTGCACCGCGTTCGTCGGGGTGATGCCGCGGTACGGCCAGAGGTCGGAGCCGCACACGCACGCGGCGACCACCCGCACGATCGCGTCGGCGCCGGTGTCGGACAGCACCGGGTCGGGCACCTCCTCGACGCGGATGTCACGGGCGGCGTGGATCACGGTGGCGAGCATGGTTGCGAGCCTACGCGTACCGGCGCCGTCCGGTCGGGGTGGACGGTTCGTCACACGTGCGGCACGAACGCCTGCCACGCCAGCCGCTTCTTGCGGCGCGGGTCGGCGACCACGCGGTCGACGCGGTCGAAGACGAGCGTGCGCCGGTGCGCCTCGTCGTAGCGCGGCCAGCCGGGTCCGGGGGCGCCGGATGCCGCGAAGCCGGTCCAGTGCGCCTGCATGCGCCGTCCGACCGCGCGGAACATGCGCCGGCCGCCGAGCAGCGTGAGCGCGGCGCCGACCCGCGTGTCGAACTTCTCGAACAGCGCGAAGAGCTCGAGGCCGTGGGTCGCGTCGAGGCCGAGGAGGCGCGCCGTCCGCGGGGCCGCGTCGAACCGGTAGCACCACGTTGGCGCGTACCGCGAGTGGCGCTCGGCGACCTTCACCGTCGGGAACCAGAACGTGAAGTCGCCGGCGAAGTCGGCCGCCGCGCGCCGCTCGGGCAGGCCCGGGTAGCGCGCCTTGATGGCTCTGCGCGCCCGCTTCGGCGTGTTCGCGAAGATCGCGCGGATGCGGGGCTTCGTGGTCGGCAGGATGTCGATGCGCCCCTCGAACAGCGATCCCTCGCGGTCGTTCGTGCCGATGATGAGCGGCACGGGATGCGCGAGCCCGTCGCGGAAGGCATCCAGCGGGCGGTGCGGGAGGAACTCGCCGTCGATCACGGGCGCGAGCGCGATCGTGCCGGGATTCTCGTCGGGCGTGCGCACGGTCAGGGCGGCCGTCGCCCGGGCGAGCAGCATCGGGTCGGTGCGGCGCAGCATGGCCGCGGCATCCGCCGCCGACTCGCTGTCGAGGTCGTCGTCGTCGACGAGCCGGGCGAGGATGCGCACGTACTCGCCCGCCCAGCGCTGCGCCACGTCCGGCGCGTACACCGCGTTGGCCGGCGAGCTCTGCGCGATCGCGCTCGCGAAGAGACCGCGGGCGGATGGCACCGTCATCAGCGTCGTCACCGCGTTGCCGCCGGACGACTCGCCGAAGAGCGTCACCCGGTCGGGGTCGCCGCCGAACGCGTGGATGTTCCGGCGGATCCACTCGAGCGCGGCGACCTGGTCGCGCAGTCCGAGGTTCACCTCGATCGGATGCCGCGACTGCGAGAACGCCCGGAGGTCGAGCCATCCGAGGGCCCCGAGCCGGTAGTTCACGCCGACGTAGACCACGCCGTGCACTCGCGCGAGCCGCTCGCCCTGCCGCGGGTACTCGGCCGCCGAGCCGACGCTGTACGCGCCGCCGTGGAGGAACACCATCACCGGGCGTCCGCGACCGGAGCCGGAGCCGGCGGGTCCCTCGTCATCGGGCGCGATCACATCCAGGTGCAGGCAGTCCTCGCTGCGCGGCAGGTGGTCCGCCGCGCCGAGGAACTGCCCGCGCCGCAGCTGCGGCGCGACCGGCCCGAACTCGCTCGCGTCTCGGACGCCGTCCCACGCGGTGCGCGGCTGCGGCGCGCGGAACCGAAGCACGCCGACCGGGGCGGCCGCGTACGGGATGCCGCGCCACTGCCGCGTCCCCCGCCGCCGGCGACCGCGCACGGCGCCCGTGTCCAGCTCGACGATCGACCAGTCGCCGACGGTCCCGCGCATGACCATGCGGGCGACGCTACGACGACCGGGTGAACGGCCGGCGACCGCCGATGCGCCGGCATCCCGTGTGCGCAACCCCCTCGCGGTGCTCACCGGCCCCGCGTACGGTCGCGGGATGGACGACCGCATGCGAGACGACCGAGACGACCGTCGGGAAGCGACCCGGGACGCCGAGCGGATCGGCCGCCTGGAGCCCGGCGTCCGAGACGTCGGCGCCGGCGCGGGCGAACTCCGGCCCGGGCCGGCGAAGACGACGGGGCACTTCGCCGCCGGCGCGGTGCTCGTGCTGATCGGGCTGGTGGGCATCGCGGTGTACGCCTTCATGCCGCGCAGCACGCCCGTCGAAGGCGACCCGCAGGCCGACTACGCGTTGCAGGCGACCATCATCATCGGCGCCGCGCTGGCGTTCGGCGCAGGGCTGCTGCTGCTCGCGCGCGGGTGGGTGCTCCGACGGCGAGCCCAGCAGGGCTGACCGCGGCCGCCTACTCCTCCACGATCTCGGCGTCGATCACGTCGTGATCGCCGCCGACCGGCTCGTCGCCCGGCGCTTCGGCGCGCGAGACCTCGAGGTGCTCGCCGCTCGGATCGAGCCCGACCACGACCGTGTCGCCGTCGCGGATGTCGCCCGCGAGCAGCGCCCGCGCGAGCCGGTCCGCCACCTCGGTCTGGATGAGCCGGCGCAGCGGGCGCGCGCCGAACAGCGGGTCGTAGCCGCGCTCGGAGAGCCAGGTGCGCGCGTCGGGCGTGACGCCGAGCTCGAGCCGGCGCTCATGCATCCGCGCGGTCAGGCGGTCGACCTGCAGGTTCACGATCTCGCCGAGCTCCTGCTCGGACAGCGTCGAGAACACGACGAGGTCGTCGAGCCGGTTCACGAACTCGGGCTTGAACGCCTGCCGCACGCCCGCCATGACGGCCTGCTCCTTCTCCTCCCACGAGAGCGTGGGGTCGATGAGGTACTGCGAGCCGAGGTTGGACGTGAGGATGAGGATCACGTTGCGGAAGTCGACGGTGCGGCCCTGGCCGTCGGTCAGGCGGCCGTCGTCGAGCACCTGCAGCAGCACGTCGAACACCTCGGGGTGCGCCTTCTCGACCTCGTCGAGCAGGATCACCGAGTAGGGGCGCCGGCGCACGGCTTCGGTGAGCTGGCCGCCCTGCTCGTAGCCGATGTAGCCGGGAGGGGCGCCGACCAGGCGCGAGACGGTGTGCTTCTCGCCGTACTCCGACATGTCGATGCGCACCATGGCGTGCGGGTCGTCGAAGAGCACCTCGGCGAGGGCCTTCGCGAGCTCGGTCTTGCCCACTCCGGTCGGGCCGAGGAACAGGAACGATCCGGTCGGCTGGTCGGGGTCGGACACGCCGGCACGAGCGCGGCGGACCGCGTCGGCGACCGCCGCCACGGCGCGCCGCTGGCCGATCACGCGCCGCCCGAGCTCCTGCTCGAGGTGCAGCAGCTTCTCGGTCTCGCCCTGCATGAGCCGGCCGACGGGGATCCCCGTCCACTGCGCGATGACCGCGGCGATGTCCTCCTCGGTCACCTGCTCGTTGACCATGCGTGGCTCGTCGGGCGCCTCCTCGGCGCGCTCGGCCTCCTCGAGGTCGCGCTGCAGCTGCGCGATGGTCTCGTACTCGAGCCGCGACGCGGTCGCGTAGTCGGCCTCGCGCATCGCGCGGTCGCGCTGGGTCACGGCCTCGTCGAGTCGCTTCTTCAGCTCGCCGACGCGGTTCAGCGACATCCGCTCGCGCGACCAGCGCTCCTCGAGCTGCACCAGCTCGCGCTCCTTGTCGACGAGGATGTCGCGCAGGCGCTCGAGCCGCTCCTTCGAGGCGTCGTCCTTCTCCTTCTTGAGCGCGAGCTCCTCGAGCTTCAGCCGGTCGACCTCGCGCTTGAGCTGGTCGATCTCGACGGGGCTCGAGTCGATCTCCATCTTCAGGCGCGACATGGCCTCGTCGATGAGGTCGATGGCCTTGTCGGGCAGCTGGCGGGCGGTGATGTAGCGGTTCGAGAGGGATGCCGCGGCCACGAGCGCGGCGTCGGTGATGGTCACGCCGTGGTGCGCCTCGTACCGGCCCTTGAGCCCGCGGAGGATCGCGACCGTGTCTTCGACGGACGGCTCACCGACGAACACCTGCTGGAAGCGGCGCTCGAGCGCGGCATCCTTCTCGATGTACTCGCGGTACTCGTCGAGCGTGGTCGCGCCGATGAGCCGCAGCTCGCCGCGCGCGAGCATCGGCTTCAGCATGTTCGACGCCGCGACCGAGCCCTCGCCGCCGCCCGCGCCCATGAGCAGGTGCAGCTCGTCGACGAACGTGATGATGCGACCCTCGGCCTCGTTGATCTCCTTGAGCACGGCCTTGAGCCGCTCCTCGAACTGGCCGCGGTACATGGCCCCGGCGACGAGCGCGGAGATGTCGAGCGCGACGAGCTGCTTGTCCTTCAGCGAGGCGGCGACGTCGCCCGCCACGATGCGCTGGGCCAGGCCCTCGACCACCGCGGTCTTGCCGACGCCGGGCTCGCCGATGAGCACCGGGTTGTTCTTGGTGCGCCGCGTGAGCACCTGGCTGACGCGGCGGATCTCGGCGTCGCGACCGATCACGGGGTCGAGCTTGCCCTGGCGGGCGATCTCGGTGAGGTTGACGCCGTACTGTTCGAGCGCCGACTTCTGCTCCTCCTGCGAGCTCGGCGCGCCCTGCATGTTGGCCACGGGGCTCCCTTCGACAAAGTTGAGTGTACTACGCTCAACTCTTCCGCGGCGAGTGGTATTCCGGATGCCGCGACCGGGCCGTCCTCAGTCGGACTCGCCCGGCGCGAGCCCCTCCTCCTCCTGCGTGGCGTGCGCGTCCTCGGCGCGGGCCCGGTCGGCGGCGACCTCGCCCGCACCCGCACGGCTCCCGCCGGCCTCCTCGCCGACGTCGATCGGCCCGCCGGCCACGAGGCCGTCGTCGTCCCGGTCGTCCGGGGCATCCGCCTCACCGGGCTCGCGGTCGCCGGCCGCACCCCCGACGATGCCGTCGCCGAACGCCGCCTGCTGCCCCGCGCTCATCGCCGCGGCATCCGCTCGGCCTCGGTCCTCACCCTCACCCGACGCCTCCATGGCGCACCTCCCCATCGCTGATGCGGCCAGCGTAGGCACGCGACCGCCCCGATTGCGCGGGGTTGCACTCTCGGGAATCGGGGCGGGACGGTCGGCGTTAGCGTCGAACAGGACACCGAACGAGGAGGACACGGATGCCGCTGCAGGGCGAGTACGCACCCAGCACGTCGAAGTGGGCGCGCGACCAGGCCGAGACCTACGAGGCGACGAAGGGGCGCGAGGCGAACTCGCTGCGCGGCAAGCCCGTGATCGTGCTGACGACGGTCGGCGCGAAGAGCGGCAAGCTCCGCAAGACGGCGCTCATGCGGGTCGAGCACGACGGCGAGTACGCCGTCGTCGCGTCGCAGGGCGGTCACCCCGAGCACCCGGCCTGGTACTTCAACCTGGTCAAGCAGCCCCACGTCGAGCTCCAGGACGGCGCGGTGAAGCGCGACTACCTGGCCCGCGAGGTCACGGGCGAGGAGAAGGCGCTCTGGTGGAAGCGGGCGACCGACGTGTGGCCCGCCTACGACGACTACCAGGCGCGGACCGACCGGCAGATCCCGGTCTTCGTGCTCACGCCGATCGACCCGACCGTCGCCTGAGCGCACCCCTCACAACCACTGCATCGTGAACGACCGCGCGAGCACGCCGCGCAGGCCCGGCAGGGCCAGTACGCGTACGGCGGCGTTCCGCGCGCGCAGCCGCAGGCCCGAAGCCGGCGCGCCCATGCGCATGTTGAACGCGGCCTGCCGGGTGGCGCGCCGCGGGGGGGGGGGGGGGGGGGGGGGGGGGGGGGGGGGAAAGGGGGGGGGGGGGGGGGGGGGGGGGGCCCCCCCCCCCCCGGACCGTCACGGTGCTCAGCCCGTCGTGGGCGCCGCCACGGGGCTCGGTTCGACGTCGATGACGGGGTGCAGGCGCCGGCGGTGGTCGACCAC
>NZ_JBVHVX010000042.1:0-7216 GCF_055564615.1 Agromyces sp. NPDC029043
GAACACCACCGCGGCGCCATCGCCATGGCCAAGACCGAGATTCAAGACGGCCAATCGCCCGAGGCGATCGCGCTGGCACGCCAGATCGTCACTGATCAGGAGAGCGAAATTGCGAGGATGCAGCAGCTTCTCAACAACCCCTAGCGGTCGGACCCGCCCGGGTTTGCCTCGGCTACACACACATCGCGATCACCATCGCCGAGACGACACCGGATGCCGCTAGCGTGGTCGGCACCGCCACCACACCAGCCACCGCCGCGGCGGCACCCACATGATGACGTCGCGACCGGCACCGGTGACCGGAGTCCAAGCGGCTCAACCGAGGCCCCACCGACGACGAATCGCTGATCGACAACACACCCACCGGGCCCGCTACAGGTCCCGAACGGGCCAACGTTCCCAACGCCGAGCAGACCGCCCGCGCACCCACCAGCTGGGCCGCGCGGGCATCGGCGGCTTGCTCGACCAAGCCGGCGACCTCACGGCCCGCGCGGCTGAACAACGGAATCAGCGGGAACGCACGCCCGAGAGCGCGGGCCGCCAACACCACGGTGTGATGACGTTGCCGCCGGTGTGCGCGCTCATGAGCAACGACGGCATCGAGTTCCTCACCGGACAACGCCGCCTGCAACCCGGTCGTGGCGGCAATGCCGGCATCCTTGCCCGGCAGACAAAACGCCATCGGCCGCCCGTCGGCGAGCCACCACACATCGGGATAGCGCTCACTGCGGGCGCCCACCAACCGCAACGACTGAAGATACTCCTCACGAGCACCACGCATCCGCACCGCCGATCGCACCGCGATCGTCACCGCTCGGACAATCGCTGCCACGGTCACCACCGCCAGCACGCCACCAGAGATCGCTTCCACCCGCGGGGATGCGCCGTGTGACAACACCCGCAGACACGACACCACCTCAGACAACGAATGGATGCCGAAATGACCGGGAACCGCCAGCGTCACAACAGCTCCCACCCACAACAACGCAAACACGACCTGCGCGGCCGGCCAGGCCACCAACACCCAACGAGCATCGATACGGCCCTGCACCCGAACCATCCATCGAGGCCACAACCAGCCCAGCACACCCGCGGCAACAACTAACACCACCGCTGCACTCATGGATGCTCACCCATCGTTCGCCTCGATCCTCGACGCCCCGCCGTCAGCTCGCTGAGACCCACACTCAACACACCTTCCCGGCGACCCACCACCTGCACCACCAGCCAGTATGCCCCAGAAGTTCGTCCGTGACGCCGCAACTCCAGCACCCACCGCGCCGCCAATTACTAGGTTTTATAGTAGTTAGATGACGCGGGTTGACCCAGCCTGCGCGTACCAGTCCGAGGAATGCGCCGTGACCGAGAACCCGAAGGAGACGCACTCGCCCCCCGACGACCACCGTCGTCAGTATCTGCATGCCATGCGAGACGTCTACCGGGCACCCACGCCATACTCGGCCCACCAGTTCTTCCACCGCGCCCATCACCTCAGCGTCACCTCGAACCGACGCCGCCACCTCGCCGCACACATCGGTCTCGTCCGCCACCTCGCTGCGATCGGCGACCTCGCCGGGGCGCGTCACCACCTCGGTACCGTCCTTGCCTCCCTCGTCCTCCAAAGACATTGCGGCCAACAACCTTCGCAGGCTTCCATCCCCATCCAGAAGTCGTGACCACGACCACGACGCCCCAGAGGGCCAGGGTGGCTCTCTACCGACCCTCGATCCCGGTCTCGCCGCCACACCGAGCACACCATCCAGCGCCGCCACCACCGAACACGGCCCTATCCACACGAAAGTCCTAGCCGCTTGCCTGTCTCGAGCCTGTCCATCCGCACTGTTGCGGTCGTAGTCATCGCCACGCTGACTGTGCTGAGCGGTTGTGCCACCCAGGAACAACCCACATCCCCACCCCCGCCGGCAACCTCACCAGAGATAGTCGCAACACTGACCCCAGAACTCGACCACCTCCACGCCCTACACATCCGCGCCGACGGCACCATCCTCGCCGGAACTCACACCGGCGTAGTCGCCCTCACCGCAGACGGAACCACCAGCCGGGTCGGCGCCTCCGACGACGACTTCATGGGACTGACCGGGGTACCCGGCTCTGACCGGCTCTTCGCCTCCGGCCATCCCAGCCCGCGGAGCTCGGCACCCAACCCGCTGGGACTCGTCGCCAGCGAAGATGGCGGGCAGACATGGACACCGAGATCGGTGGCCGGCCAAATCGACTTCCACGCGCTCGCCACCAACGGACAACTACTCGTAGGCTTCGACGGAATCAACCGCCTGCTCGTATCGACCGACGACGGGACAAGCTGGACCACCGGCGCGTCCCTGGCCGCAGCAGCACTCACGATCACCGACCACGGCGTCTGGGCGACCACCCCCGCAGGGCTGCAACACAGCACCGACGACGCCCAGACCTTCACAACCGTCCCCGATGCGCCGGCCCTAGCCCTCCTGGCGGCCGCACCCGATGGCACGCTCTGGGGCATTGACACCGCCAACACCGTCTGGCGCAGCCCAGACGGCACACACTGGGAACAACGCAGCACCATCAGCAGTGTCACCGCGCTGGTCGCCAGAGACGCCGAAACTGCATACGCCGCAAACGGGCAATCGCTATACACGCTCAGCTAACGGACTCGTGGGGAGCAACGAAGGAAGGAGGCGACTGAGATCCGGAAGAGCGTTTAGATCTCGCCCACTCCTCGCGAGAACCGCCTAGGTCGCCCGGGCACCCCCCCTCTGTCAGATCGCCTTGGGCGGGGACGGCCATCGAAGGCCCCGCCAATCGGCTGTCCTGGTAGCTGCAGTGATGACATAACATAAACGAGGACTGGATCACCGAGCTCCGCCGCGACATGCACCGGGTTGAGGACGAGGACCCGCGGCTCGCCGCTGAGGTGTTCGACGTCTATCCCAGCGCGATCAGAGCCCTTGACGAACTCGCCGCCCGTTTCCGACAGGCAAGCCGCAACGCCTAGATCCACCGTCCTGTCCGGTCAATGTAATCCTGAGCGGTCGCCAGCCGCGATAATCACTCCATGATTCAGGCCGCCGGTCCCGACCCGTCAGCACCCATCACGATCTCGACTACGCGCAGTTCCACGGCAAGCTGACGTCGTTCCGCGACGCGCAGTTCCACGGCAAGCTGACGTCGTTCCGCGACGCGCAGTTCCACGGCAAGCTGACGTCGTTCCGCGACGCGCAGTTCCACGGCAAGCTGACGTCGTTCCGCGACGCGCAGTTCCACGGCGACCAGACGTCGTTCCGCGACGCGAAATTCCGTAGTGAGCTCGTGGACTTGTCCAGTATCCTCACGTCGGGGCCGGTCTCGTTTAGTTGGAGCCGATATCCTCGGCTTCGACCGGCTAACGTCCTGTTAGCGGGTGATTGGTTGCCTCAGATCCTCAACGACTCAATCGATTGACGAAACATGTTCGTACAGCGTCGATTCGAGCCCCTTTTCCTTTAGGGAACGAATTTCGTGGCGGAGACGATGCGCAGATGTGCGGCGTCGTCTCGGAAATCGAACTCGTCGTCGTCGAGCTCAACATCGAGAGTCCTCACGGTCACGACGACCTGGCCACCGTCACGCGACACACCCGCCACGACCGCCGGCACCAGGCCGTCGACGAGCACGTCATAGGGAGACAACTCCCGCGCCGGCACCACTCTGCTACCCAGCCCCACGACAATCCTCTCTCACGAAATGCCCCTCGATCGAGCCTTCGTGGTGAGGTCCGAAAAAGACCTCACCACGAAGCGGCATCGACCGTTCGATCACCCTGTTACACAGGGTGTCTCAGCGATCTCAGCAGCCCCCTCGAAGAAGCGGACGCACCACAGATCGCCGTCGCCGCCATCCTGGAAGCCCGACGCCTTCCAGTTGTCACCAGGACCCCACGACCGCGTGTCCGACTTCGCGATCGTCCCGTTCGGCCCGAACACCTCGTAGTACCCGGTGCGTACCCGCGCACCGGGCAGGCCCTCCTTCATATACGTGTCGATCTGCTGCACATCATGCGCCGAAGGATTCCAACTATTGAAGACCACACTGATGCACACACCACCGCCACCACACTCGTACTTGGCGAACCCACCGGCCTGCGCTCCGCCGACCCCTGTCGACGAAGCGACAGCACCGGCGGCCACCAACACCACCGCGACCCCGGCGACCCGTGATCCACGACCCCACATCTTCACAGCATTCCCCTCTCAAGTGTGTTCACTGACGTTGTCCCTTCTCTTTTCGTGATCCCACCCTCAGTGGGTAGGACGTAATCTCCGACACCGTCCCCGCCTCCACAGGCGCTTCACCACGGGAGGACTTCACCTCACTGCACCTCCACCAGCTCAGCGGCCAAGGGAAGTGCATCTCGGTGATTGCGCGGACCGCTCGCAGAACTGACTCAGAAGCTGCTCGACAGAGGCTTTACCGTCACCGAGGTCGACAAGCTGCTCGACCTGCTCGACGCAGCCTCCTCGAACTCCGAACGCAGCCGACCAAGCGCCGCACTCACACACAGCGGAGACGGCGGAGCAGGCAATTCGGCCCAGATCGCAGCCGCAATCGCGGCCTCGTCCGACATGCCGTGCCTGGTCGTCACCCGGCGACAGCGCCGCGCCGTGGTCAACAGGCGACGCGCCGACACCCCGGCAATCAAACCGTCCGGGTCGTCCGCCTCACGCGCTTCAAGCGACTCGAAGACGCCCATCGCCGACCACTACGGGGTCACGGCGACCGTCGAGGTCACCGCCGGCGCAGTTTCGGTCACCGTCACCGGTGGCGCAGTCTGCGTGACTGTAACCGTCGGAGCGGTTTCGGTCACCGTAATAGTCGGCGTCGTCGTCTCCGTAACAGTCGGCGTTGAGGTTTCGGTAACAGTCGGCGTCGACGACACCGACACTGCATCGGTCACCTGCCACGACGTTGGCGTCACGGAATCCGTTGACGGACTGGATGATTCAGAAGACGGCGCCGGAGAAGGCTGCTCAGGATCGGCCCACGCAGCTCCTGCGGCCACACCGACGGCAAGAGCGCCGGTACCAAAGATGACGGCCGCTACTCGCGGCCAACGGGGTCGACGAACGTCGGACCCCTCGGGGGTGATGTGACTGAACGGCAAAACAGCCACCTCCATTTCCAGTTGTTGGTTTCACCTACCTGGCCCACCCGGTGACGGCAACCACCGGAACAGGCCTGCACAGAGTGTACCCACGACCCTCCCCCGCCAACAGCTATTGCGATGTCATGAAGCATGACATACGGTAAGGGGGAGGAGTCAGGGCACCAGGCCCAGACCGAAACCCGAAGGGGCACACCATGCAGACTGTCACCGCGCCGACGCTCACCAGGCCGCGCACACGACCCGCCGCCACGACCCGCCGTTGCAGCGCGCGCACGAGAGGAACCACCATGCCCGCCCCCATACCCGCTGCCGGCCCACCACCGATGACCGCCGCCGAGTTCCGCGTCACCCGCGAGCGACTCGGCGTGAGTGGAGACTGGCTCGCCTGGAAACTCGGAGTCACCGAGCGGACCGTGCGGCGCTGGGAGAACGGCTCCACCATCATCCCCGTTGGCGTCGTCGAAGACATCCGTCAACTCGACGCGCGTACCACGGTCTTCGTCACCGAGACCATCAACGCCCTCGAGTCCGGCGAACGTGACGCCGACGGGTACGCCTGGGCCACCATCTACACCAACGAAGCGCAGTTCGAGGCCGCACTGCCCGACCTCGAGGAGCCGGCGTCGTGGCACCGCACCGCGCTGGGCCGGGTCGCCGCTTCTCTCCCCCACCTTCGTCTGCGTTTCCCCCAGGAGCTCATCGATTGAGTAGCGGGAACTAACTAACCGCCGGCACACGCCCCCCACAACCCCGCGCCGGTAGCCTGCGCCGACATCTCGGCGTCACGAAAAGCGTTGCGGTACGCATAGTTTTGGTTGCGGTAGGCATATTCGCGGCCGAACCCTTGTGTAATCAGCGCTTCGTTGAGTAACACACGGCCGTCGATCCACACATACGCCAACTCACGCCCGTAGCGATCCGTAGTGCCGGCCACAGAGTCTCGCTCCAACCACACCTGGCGACCCTGCGCTATCGACGTCGTGAATCTGCTCGCTTCGGGCCCAAAACACTGCACCGCTGTATCCGGCCGTTTGGTCTCCGGCGTATCCACGCCGATCAGACGCACCGACACCAGCTGATGGTCCCGACGAACCGTTACCGTGTCGCCGTCGGACACATGAACCACCACCAACGGCCCGTCCGCATCCGCAGGCCGGACCAACTCTTGGCCGCTCTGCGCGGCGGGCATCGTCGACGGCACAGGACGGCACCCGGCCAACGACGACCCGACAGCCACCACAAACGCCAGCGCGGCGATACGCCTACTCCACACGACCAGCTCGGCATTCGGCGACAAACCTCGCCATCCGATCCCGTGCGGACCGCACATACAGTGCGACCTCACAGTCACCAAGGTCGGTACACGTCGACATCAATGACGCCGCGATGAGATCTCCAACCTCATCCTCCGGCAGACCCTCGACCCCTCCCCAGAAGCGCGGATCAGCACCATTCGTCCACCGCGCCGCGTCGCGCAGCTCGCCCGCTGTCGAGGCCGACACACCCGCGGCCGCGCCCGCGTCAGCCAGACTGCACACGATCCGCCGCAGCAAACCACGAGCGCTCGTCACTCCCGGCGCATCAGGCCCGCACACACGTACACGATCCGATACCGCCCTCACGCCGAGACCTCGAAAACGAAACCACCAGAACATGATCTGTGACTGAACGGCAAAACAGCCACCTCCACTTCCACTTGTCGGGTTCACCTACCTGGCCCACCCGGTGACGGCAACCACCCGCACAGGCCTGCCCGAATCCTATCCACCATCACCGACACAACGAGCAGAACAACTGCGAGTGCTGCCGCGACACCGGGCCCTTCCGTGGTTTGCGTTGCTCCCGCACAATCACCTCGTCTGCCGGGCCGTGGGAGCCACTGACCTTGTGTCGTCTTGTCGCCCGGCGGTGGGGTGGCCAGGACCGCGGGGGGGGGGGGGGGGGGCGCGCCCCCCCCCCCCCCCCCCCCCCCCCCCCCCACGCAGCGGGGTGTCCTCCCAGGCGGCACGGTCGGCGGCGGTGAAGACGTCGACGTCGGTATGTGGCGGCGCGGGCGGTTGCAGCAGGAACCGC
>NZ_JBVHVX010000043.1:0-6862 GCF_055564615.1 Agromyces sp. NPDC029043
CTACAGAATGCGTCAAAGAATGTTGATTTCATTCCTGATGTCACCATATTCCATTCGGACCGCGGAAGCCAATATATGTCGGGTCAGTTCATGGAGTTGTGTCGAGATCTGAGGGTACTTCGGTCGGTCGGACGGACCGGCGTGTGTTGGGACAATGCGTGGGCTGAATCGTTCAATGGCTCGTTGAAGAACGAAGTGGTGAATCGGACGGTGTATCCCACCCGTAAGCATGCGATCAATGATGTGACGTCATGGATCGAATTGCGCTACAATCGGATTCGGCTCCATTCAGCGTTGGGTTATCGCACCCCGGACGAAGTTGAAGCCGAGTGGTTCGATCAATGTCGAGCCGCGTGAACAGATAGTGAAGATCCCATCGTCCACGACTCGCCGGGCGGGTCAGAGCCATCCGCGGCGGTGCAACATCAACAGGGCGGACGCCGCCGCTATGCCGGTGAGGACCAAAGCGATCCACACCAGTTCGGGCATGTCGCGGGTGGTGGCCGCGCTGAACAGCCACCCGGTCGCGGCATTGCCGAGCAGAATCCCGATCCCGACGATGGTGTTGTAGAGCCCGTAGTGGGTGGCGACAAGCGTGCCGCGGGCCAGTCCCACCACAGTGTCCATTTCGAATGGGAACACTGCTGCGGTGGCGGCGGCGAGCAGGGCTGCGGTGAGTAGCAGTGCGGCGATGTTGAGGGCGATGTTGCGCTGATGCGTTGCGGCGCTGGCGACTAGGGGCAGGAAAGCTGCAGCCATCAGTGTCATTCCCACGCTCAGGCTGCCGGTACTGCCCCAGCGGTTGCCGAACCATGCGGTGATGCGTAGCTGTCCGGCGATGGCCACCAGACCGGTCACCACAAACATTGCGGTGACAATGCTGGTGGCGAGGGTGGGGTTGTCCGCTATGCGGTCGGCGTGCAGGGGCAGCGCGAGGTAGACCTGAAAGGACAGCACATACGAGCTGGCCATCGCCACAGCGAAGAGCAGGAATCGCCGGTTACGTACGACGCTGCGCCAGTCCTGAATGATCGAGGTGTTGCTTGGGGCTGGTGTTGTTGCGGGTAGCGCTTTGATCTGCACGAGGGTCAGGACCGCGAAAACTGCTGCCGCACACAGGGAGGTGAGCCGAAAATCCAAAGCGGTCAACGCCAGTCCGACCAGCGGCCCGAGCAGGATGCCGGCCTGGTAGAAGACGTTGAACACGGCGAATGCTTCGATGCGACGTTCACCGGCGTCGGCGGCCAGGTAGGCGCGGACGGCGGGGTTGAACAGCGCCCCGGCGAATCCCGTTGCCGCCGAGGCGATCAGGATCGCGGGCAGCGAACTGGCCAGGGCCAGTAGGATGAATCCGATGACCCGCATCAGGCATCCGGCGATGATGAGCGGTTTGTACCCCCAGCGGTCAGCGAGTGTTCCCCCGATCAGGAACATGCCCTGCTGGGAGAAGTTGCGTATCCCCAGGACCAGGCCCACTGCCCATGCCGCCAGGGCCAGCGGGCCGGCGAGATAGGCGGCGAGATAGGGCATGAGCATGTAGAAGCCGAGGTTGATGGTGAACTGGTTGACCATCAGCACTTGGCTGGGGCGATCGAAGCTGCGGAAACTGCGGTAGAGGCGTCGCATAGGTCAGCTCGTGGGCTCGGTGTGCGGCATGTGAGTGGGGTCGATGATGGTGGGGCACCGGGTCCAGCTACTCGCGACCTGGGTCAGCGGATCGTTGATGGTGTGGGGGGCAGTGGGCGCTGGGGCGTCCATCAGGTCGTGAGCTTGGCAGTACTCGTCGTTGTAGATGGTTCCGTAGTAGCGGGCGGGGCCATCGGGGAAGACCGCCGCGATGCGCGTATCGGCCGAACGAGTGCGAGCCAGCCAGCCCGAGACCAGGGCCACCGCGCCCACGCTCCAGCCGCCGGTGGCGTACTGCGTGGCGGCCAGGGTGCGGCATGCCCAGACTGCTTCGGCCGGCGCCACCCAGTGCACCTCACTGAACTGGTCGTAGGCGACGTTGCGGGGGTAGATGCTCGAGCCGAGTCCCCGCATGATCCGTGACTGTGCGGGCTGGCCGAAGATCGTCGAGCCGATGGTGTCTACGCCCACGACTTCCAGCTCAGGGTTGAACTGCCGCAGAGTATGAGCCACACCGGCTGAGTGCCCACCGGTGCCCACCGAACACACCAGGACATCGATATGGCGCAGCTGCGCGATCAGCTCCACACCCAGTGAGCTGTAACCGGTCACGTTGTCGGGGTTGGAATACTGGTCGGGACACCACGCAGCCTCGTCGAGTGCGAGCAGGGCGCGCACACGGTCGCGGCGGGCTTGTTGCCAACCCCCGACCGGGTGGGGCTCGCTGACGACATCGACCCGGGCGCCGTAGGCGGCGAGCATTTGCCGCAGGATCGGTTCCAGTCCGGGGTCGGTCACCAAGGTCACCGGATGACCGAACACAATGCCCGCTAGCGCTAACCCCAATCCCAGTGTGCCGCTCGTTGATTCGATGATCTGCGCCCCCGGGGCCAGCTCGCCGCGGGCGCGGGCGCGTTCGACCATGTGCAGCGCCGGCCGGTCTTTCATGCCACCGGGGTTGAAGCCCTCCAGCTTGGCCCAGAAACCGTGCCCGTGCTCGGCAAAGGGTTCTTCGATCCGCAGTACCGGGGTGCCGCCGACCAGCTGACGACTCAGCCCAGCACGGCGCGATGTGGCCTCGGCAGGGAAGGTGGTGGCGAATGGATCACTGGTGGTGAGGCTGTAGGAGACAGTCACACGGGCATCCTCTGCATCGATGGACAGGATGTCGCCGGGCCGAAAGCAGATCAACAGTGTGAGAGGGAACTGGGACATATCGTTCGGCGCGGCGACACCGCCACCTTGCCCACTCAACCTCAAGGCTGATCGGCGGTCGGGATCAAGATCTGCTCAAGAATGCCCGCGGGGTTGGATGGTCGTGTAAACCACCGCCACCATAGGGACGTGCCTCATGACCGCGTCATCGTCGACGACGACCTTCGTGGGCCGGCGGCCCGACCACCGCACGGGCTACACGCGCTGGTCATCGAAGATGAGCCTGACATCGCCGAGGTTGTCGCCGACTACCTGCAGCGCAGCGGATTTGTGGTCACCATCGCCCACGACGGCCAAGAGGGGATCGCCGCCGCACGCACGGTGAGTCCTGCGGTAGTCATCCTCGATCTGGGTTTGCCCTCGATCGACGGCGTCGAGGTGTGTCGGCAGTTACGCACCTTCACCGACGCCTACATCGTGATGGTCACCGCCCGCGCCGACGAGGTCGACACCATCATCGGTCTCGCGGTTGGAGCCGACGACTACCTCACCAAACCGTTTCGTCCTCGTGAGCTGATGGCGCGCATCGACGCCATGCTGCGCCGTCCGCGCCCGACCTCGGCGGTAGACACAGCACACCCGCGGACACTGGGGGAGCTGACCCTGGACCCACAAGGCCGTGAAGTGCGGGTACAAGACACACTCGTGGAACTGACCCGCACCGAATTCGACGTTCTGGAAGCCCTGAGCCGACGGCCCGGTGTGGTGTTCAGTCGAGAACAACTGCTCACCGAAATCTGGGGACCCAACTGGGTCGGCGATGCCCACGTTGTCGAAGTTCATATCGCCAGCCTGCGCCGCAAACTCGGCGACAGCGCCGCGGCCGGTCGATTCATCCGTACCGTGCGCGGCGTGGGCTACCGGATGGGTGACGGCCAACCTCGAGGAGACAGCCATGAACGGTGATCGACGACGGGCACGTATCCCGGGCAGCTTCGGCTCCCGGTTGATGCTGGCCCAGGCCATCGTGATCGGCGGCGGCGGCATCAGCGTCGCGATCGTGGCACTGTTCGTCGCGCCGCACACCTTCCACGATCACCTCGGCCAGTCCAGCCTCGAACCGGGATCAGCACAGGCCGAACACGTCGAGGCCGCATTCACCTTCTCCATCGTCGTCTCGATGACCGCAGCCCTGGTCACCTCGACGATCCTGGCCACGGCCGTCAGCTGGTTCCTGGCTCGCCGCGTACAACAGTCAGTCGCCAGCGTCGCGCGCTCGGCTGTGGCGATCGGCGCAGGCAACTACCGCACCCGTGTTCCCGATCGCCAGCTCGGCACTGAGTTCACCCAGCTCAGCCGAGCCATCAACCAGCTGGCACAACGTTTGAACTCCCAGGAAGACATCCGCAAGCGGATGCTGTCAGACCTCGCCCACGAACTGCGCACCCCGTTGACCACCATCGGCGCGATCACCGACGCCCTCGAGGACGGTGTCCGCGCGCCCGACTCCCACACCTTCGACGTCGTGCGCACCGCCACCACCCGGTTGCAGCGCCTCGCCGAGGACATCGCGACCGTATCCAGCGCCGACGAGCATCAGATGCCATTGCAACCCTCGACGATCACTGTCAATGAACTACTCATCGCGACCTACGAAGAAGCCGCCGAGCTGTTCACCGACGCCGGCGTCACGCTGGGCATCGTCACCACCGCCGCGCGCGTACACATCGATGTCGATGCCGAACGAATGAGCCAAGTACTGCTCAATCTGCTCACTAACGCGCTGCGACACAGCTCCCCGGGCCAGCGGGTCGTAGTGAAAGCCGACACCGCCCCGGCACACGCGGTGCGCATCAGCGTCGTCGACTGCGGGGACGGGATTCCCGCTCAACACCTTCCACACATCTTTGACCGCTTCTACCGCACCGACTCCTCACGGACCCGAGACGCCGGCGGCAGCGGTATCGGACTCACCATCGCCCGCTCCATCGTCGAAGACCATGGGGGCACCTTGCTCGCCGAAAGCCTGGGAACCGGGCACGGAGCCACCTTCACCATCACGTTGCCGACCACAACACGACGTCACATCCACCGCAGCACCCCTGGAACCGAATTCTCCGCAGCCATCGAACACCGCCCGCCTCGCGGCGCTGCCGATGCGCTCCAACGGGACCGAGCTACTAACTGAGGTAGTCCGTCGTAAGATTGACCCGCATCTAGAGATGGTGGGTGAAAATGACTGGGCTGGGTTCGCTGGAACGCGCAGTGATGGACGTGCTGTGGTCGGCCGGTGCGGCGATGTCGGTGCACGACCTAGTCGAGGAACTCCACGACCGCGAACCGGCCTACACCACAGTGCTCACCGTCGTCACCAACCTGCACAAAAAAGGGTTCGTCGGTCGAGAAAAAGTCAGCCGCGCCTACCGGTACTTCCCCATGCAGACCCGCGAGGAGGCCACCTCACGCACCTTGCGTCAGGTCCTCGACGCCAGCGGAGACTCCGCGGCAGTACTGATGCACTTCGCCCAGACCGTGACACCCGCCGAGCGGGAAGTGCTCAGCGAATACCTCAGCCGCAAACCTCGCCACACCCGCGGCGGCGGCACCAAAGCCTAAGCCACAGAAACGTTCCAAGAGTCGAAATCCCGGCCCGACTACTCAACCGGCGCGCGCCCCTTGACTGCGGGAAGTAGATGCGCCGCCAGCGCACCGGCCACACCCGCAGCGAAGGCCGCAGCACTCAGCGCCGACACCCAGTCGTGCACATCCACCGCGGTCAGCATCCGCAGCTCGACCTGATCACCGCGCCCGACTCCTGACGGGTCGGATGGCACGAGATCCGACGTTCGGAGCAGCATCACCAGCCAGAACGCGGCAACCGCCTCAAACATCACCACGGCAAGGCCCACCGCACGAGAGATCGTACGGGCAGGACCGCGCGGGCCGAACCGATCCGTACGCGGCACCTCGACACCGTCAGTCATGCCCACCACCTCCTCCGCACACTCGCATCACGCCCCACTTCTACTAACCACCTTCGTATTTTGTGGGAATCGGGCGTGGGCGCCGGGAACGAGGGCGTCGAAGCCATCACCGCGGGAGGCCGGCCGGGCCAGGCGGAAGACTATCGCGGCCACCAGACCGAAGATCGCGATCACACTGCCTGTGCGGGACCACCTCGGGGTTCGATTGAGCTCCGCCCTCAACGCCAGCTCGGCGATCGGATCAGCAGGCACCGCGCCAATCTCGATCGGCGCGCCCGTGGCGGCGAACACGATGAACACCCACATCGCCGAGGCCATCCACACGAGCGGGTCAACCATTACAGCCAACGACGTACCGTGCAGATGAGCAGAAAACAGCATGAGCGCCCCAACACAGAGCATCACCAACACGATCGCCGACGAGAAATCGCCCTGGGGAGCAACCACCATCACGCCGACGGCCGCACTCACGGCCACCGCACACGAAACAAGCGCCCGCCACGCCTCCCCACCTCGATCCGGCTGGCGGGCAGCGGCGACACCACACGCTACGACCGCACCGAACAGTCCCAGGAGTGTCCCTTGGGCCACAATGTTTGCGATCACCACGCCTCCAACAGCCAACCTTGAAACTATGCTAGATAGTAGTTTAGGTGGGCTGGAGGGCGCTGACGGAGGGGGAGTAGCTCTATCTTCTTCGTCGGTGGGACCGCCGCCTGCATCGATGAGTTGGTCCTCGCCCCCGATTTGGAAGCCTGGGACATCGAACTCGACCACGAATCATGGCTCACGACGCGTTCAACCCGCTGCCACCCGCTACGCGCTGACTTCGTTCCTAGCCCGTCCTACCTCACGATCAACGTTTTCGCGACGTCTCCCCGCGGAGCTGTGACGGCTACGGTTAAGCAATGTCGTCGACGGGCGTTGTGCGGGTATGGCATTTCAGTAAAGGGTGGGGTGTGTTCGACTCACCGGACACTCCCGGCGGGGTGTACGCCTGAGCCTCCCCAGTTTGAGTGGACACCTGAGATAGCGGGACGAAGGGTCCTGCTGGAAGGATGTCTACATGTCCAGGACGCGTCGGTCGTTTACGCCTG
>NZ_JBVHVX010000044.1:0-6767 GCF_055564615.1 Agromyces sp. NPDC029043
GGGGCGACAGCGGCACGCTTGGGCGTCTTTGTTGGGGGGAGAACAGCGCGCCCACCCTTGCCCCCCCCCCCCCACCGGGGTCGGGACCCCCCCCCCGCGGGCCCCCCCCTCGACTCGTTTCTGGCGATTCGTTTCTGGCGATTCGTCGCTGGGTGACGGCGTGGATCGGTCACGTGATGCCGCCGACGTCGTGGAATCGCCCTCAGCACCCGCCTGACAAGCGATCCCGCAGTTCGCTATCGTTCGATGACACCGAACTGTCGGGGCGAAAGGCAATCAGTTGGGACAGCATCGAAGTGCTGATGGGCGCCGCGGCGTCAGCCGGGGCCTGATCTTCGCCTTGCTGAGCATCCTGCTGGTCGCCGCCGTCGTCGTGACCTGGAATCATCTCGGTGACTCGCTGGACCGACAGGCCGACGACGCGGCGGGTGACTGTGTCGAGGGCAACGCCGAGGTTCCCGTCATCGCCGACCCGGATATCGCCGAGGCACTGAAGACGATTGCCGAGAACTACAACAAGACGGCTCCGGTCGTGCGGGATCACTGCATCGACGTGGCTGTGCGTCCGGGCGATGCGAAGGTCACCCTCGACGGGCTGACGAGCACCTGGGATCCGGCGTCCATGGGCACATTCCCGGCCGCCTGGGTGCCGCAGTCGTCGATCTGGTCGGCGGAGCTCGCCACCGCCCGCCCCACCGCCCTCGAGGGCGAGCCGTCGTCGTTGGTGACCTCACCGGTCGTCCTGGCGATGTCGCCCGAACTGGCGACGGCGTTCGACGGGCAATTGCAGTGGACGCAGGTCCCCACGCTGCAGGCGCGTAACGACAGCCTCTCCTCCGTCGGCCTGAACGGCATCGGTTCGCTACGTATGGCGATGCCGCGCGGCAGCGGATCGGACGCCACCTCGCTCAGTGCGCAGGCCGTCGCATCCGCGATCACCCGGACCACCGGTCCCCTCTCCGCGGCCGACGCCGCCTCCGATCAGGTCACCACCACCGTGACCGAACTCATCGACGGGGCACCGCAGTCGCCGGACGGCACCCCGACGGGAGCGGCGACATCCATCGCCGACGCCCCGTCCCTGCAGGCAGCGAGCATCCGCGTCGTGCCCATCACCGAGCAGCGTCTTTATCAGCTCACCAAGGATGACGCCACGGCGACATTGGCCGAGGTGGTGCCGGGTGGTCCGACGCCGCTGGCGGATTATCCGGTCATCCGGCTGGCCGGTGATCAGGTGTCCGACGTCGCGAATGCGGCGGTCGCCGAGTTCTTCTCGTTCGCGATGAAGGCCGAGCAGTTGAAGGAGCTGACGCAACTCGGATTCCGTGGCGACGCACCGCTGCCGACAGCCACCGCGACGGTGACCTTCCCCAACACCCGTGACCCGATGCCGGTACCGGAGACCGCGGCGACGATCTCCATCAACCGGCTCGTCTTCGGCCCCGATTCCGCGCCGCGCCCCGCCGGGAGCTGAGGGGCGTAGCGTCGGGGTGGTGACTCTCCTCGGTTATCAGATCCCGAATTTCACCTACCCGGATGTCCGCCCGGATCAGTTGTTCCCGATCATCACGGCGCAGGCCGTCGAAGCGGAGAACTCCGGCTTCGACACCGTCCTGGTGATGGATCACTTCTACCAATTGCCCATTCTGGGCGAACCCGACGAACCGATGATCGAGTGCTACACGCTGCTCGCGGCGCTGGCCCAGCACACCTCGCGGGTGCGGCTGTCGGCGCTGGTCACCGGCAACACCTACCGCAACCCGACGCTGCTCGCGAAGTCGGTCACCGCCCTGGACCTGGTCTCGGCCGGACGCGGTCAACTCGGTATCGGCGCCGGCTGGTTCGAACTCGAACACGATTCTCTCGGTTACGAATTCGGCACCTTCACCGACCGATTCGAGAAACTCGAGGAGGCCCTGCAGATCATTCTGCCGATGCTGCGCGGCGAACGGCCCTCACTCGACGGCAAGCATTATCAGGTCGTGGAGGCGATCAACTCGCCTGCTCCGCTCGGTCGTATCCCGGTGATGATCGGTGGCGGCGGTGAGCGCAAGACGCTGCGGATGGTCGCACAGTACGCAGACGAGTCGAACATCATCTGTGCACCCGCCGAGATCGGCCGCAAACTCGACGCGCTCGCCGGTCACTGCGAGAAGCTCGGCCGCGACCGCGCGGAGATCACGGTCAGCCTGCAGACCTCGGCATGTGTCGCGCCCACCCACGAGCAGGCCGTCGCCGAGTTCGAGGCCTATCTCGCGAGGAATCCGCGTGCCGAGGTCCGACGGTCGTCGACGATTGTCGGCGATCCCGACGAGGTGGCGCAGCGGTTCGCCGACCTCAAGGCCGCCGGCGTGGACGGGTTCACGGTGAACGCTCCGGCGAACGGTCACATCAAGGGACGCGTAAGCCTCCTCGGGGAGACCCTCGCGCCCCTCATCTGACGCACTGCACCGGGCGGTCTACCGGGCCGTCTGCCGCCGCTACTCGCTGAACGCCTCGATCGGCGGGCAGTTGCACACCAGGTTGCGGTCGCCGAACGCACCGTCGATGCGTCGGACACCCGGCCACACCTTGGCGCGAGCGCCGGCCGAGGGCAGACCCGACGGGTAGACCGCGGTCTCGCGGGAGTACGGATGATCCCACTGCGCGACAAGACATTCGGCGGTATGCGGCGCACCACGCAGCGGATTGTCCTCCACCGGCCAGGTGCCCTTGGCGACGTCGTCGATCTCGGCGCGGATGGCGACCATGGCGTCGATGAACGCGTCGAGCTCGTCGAGGTTCTCACTCTCGGTGGGCTCGACCATGAGGGTGCCGGCGACCGGGAAGCTCATCGTCGGTGCGTGGAAACCGTAGTCGGCCAGGCGCTTTGCCACATCGTCGACGGTGACGCCGGTCGCCTTGGTCAGCGGCCGCAGGTCCAGGATGCACTCGTGGGCGACATAACCGACCTCGTCGTCGGCGGCGCCGGCGGCGTGATCGGTGTAGAGCACCGGGTAGTACTCGGCGAGGCGTCGGGCGACGTAGTTGGCCGACGCGATCGCGGTTAGCGTGGCCCGGCGCAAGCCGTCTGCACCCATCATGGCGATGTAGGCGTAGGTGATCGGCAGGATCGACGCCGATCCGTACGGCGCCGCCGCGATCGTCATGTCGCCGGGGAGTTCGTCGGCGAGCGGATGCCCGGGCAGGAACGGCGCGAGGTGATGCCGAACACCGATCGGTCCGACGCCGGGCCCGCCACCGCCGTGCGGGATGCAGAACGTCTTGTGCAGATTCAGGTGGCTGACGTCACCGCCGAATCGGCCCGGACGGGCCAGTCCGACAAGGGCATTGAGGTTCGCACCGTCGACGTACACCTGGCCACCGGCGTCGTGTACCGAGGCGCAGATGTCGGCGATGTCGTGCTCGAAGACACCGTGTGTCGAGGGGTAGGTGATCATCAACGCGGACAGGGTGTCGCGGTGGGCGTCGATCTTGGCGCGCAGGTCGTCGAGGTCGACGTCGCCGTTCTCGCGGCAGCCGACAACCACGACACGCATCCCGGCCATCACAGCCGACGCCGCGTTGGTGCCGTGAGCGCTCGACGGGATCAGACAGACGTCGCGATGATCATGCCCTCGGCTGAGGTGATAGCGGCGGATGGCCAGCAGCCCGGCGTACTCGCCCTGCGATCCGGCGTTGGGCTGCAAGCTGATCCGGTCATAGCCGGTGATGGCGACCAGCCAGCTCTCCAATTCGGTGATCAACTCGCGGATACCCGCGGTGTCTGCGGCGGGCGCGAACGGGTGGAGTTCGGCGAAGCCGGGCCAGGTGATGGGTTCCATCTCCGTAGTCGCGTTGAGCTTCATGGTGCAGGACCCGAGCGGGATCATGCTGCGGTCGAGGGCAATGTCCTTGTCGGACAGGCGGCGCAGATAGCGCAGCATCGCGGTCTCGGTGCGGTAGCGGGTGAACGCCGGATGGGTGAGGTACTCGCTCGTGCGCGTCTCGATGTCCTGGGCGAAGGAGCGCGGCGTGACGTTGCCGGCGCTGAATGCGCCCAGCACCGCGGTGATGTCGGCGTCGGTGGTGGTCTCGTCGCAGGCGATGCCGACGAGATCGTCGTCGACGTGTCGGAGGTTCACGTTGCCGTGCGCCTTGGCGTGATCCACGACGGCCCCGGCCTGTCCCGGAACACGTACGAGGACGGTGTCGAAGAAGGTGGAGTGCTCGATCCGGAATCCGGCGGCGGCCAGACTGTCGGCGACGAGCGCGGCCCGCGCATGGACACGGCGGGCGATGGCGGCCAGGCCGTCGGCACCGTGATACGAGGCGTACATCGCGGCGATCACGGCGAGCAGCACCTGCGCCGTGCAGATGTTACTGGTGGCCTTCTCCCGGCGGATGTGCTGTTCACGGGTCTGCAGCGCAAGGCGGTAGGCGAGGTTGCCGTCGGCGTCCTTCGACACGCCGACGAGGCGGCCGGGTAACTGCCGGGCGTGCCTGCTGTGCACGGAGAGATAGCCGGCGTGGGGTCCGCCGAAGCCCATCGGGACGCCGAAGCGCTGGGTGGTGCCGAAGCAGACATCGGCGCCCTGCTCACCCGGCGGGGTGATGAGCGTCAGGGCGAGCAGGTCGGCGCCGACCGCGACGAGTGCGCCACGCTCATGGGCGGCGTCGATGATCGGTGCGGCGTCGACAACACGGCCCGACGCCCCGGGCACCTGCAGGATCACGCCGAAGAAGTCGCCCTCGGGCAGACCGGCATCGGGCAGCTGCGGATGCAGCGAGGCCTCGACGATCTCGATGCCGAGAGGTTCGGCACGGGTCTCGATGACGGCCCGGGTCTGTGGGAACAGGTCGTCGTCGACGACGAGTCGCTTGGACGACGACTTCACCGCGCGACGCATCAGGGTCATCGCTTCGGCGGCGGCGGTCGCCTCGTCGAGCATCGACGCGTTGGCGACCTCCATGCCGGTCAGGTCGCCGACCATGGTCTGGAAGTTGAGCAGCGCCTCCAGGCGTCCCTGGCTGATCTCCGGCTGGTACGGCGTGTACGCGGTGTACCAGGCGGGATTCTCCAGCACATTGCGGGTGATGACACCGGGCGTGTGGGTCCCGTAGTACCCGAGTCCGATCATCGAGCGTGCGACGGTGTTGGCGTCGGCGAGTGCGGCGAGGCGGGCCAGCGCCTGCGGCTCGGACAGCGGTGCGGGCAGGGCATCGAGCCCGTTGTCGTCGGGATCGTCGGCGATGACTCCGGGAACGACGACGGAGGCGAGCTCATCGAGGGAGCCGACGCCGATCGCGGTGAGGATGCGTGCGGTGTCCTCGGCGTCGGGGCCGACGTGACGGTCGACGAACGTGCGGGACTGCGGAGCGGACGACATGACGGGCGGACCTCTCGCCAGCGATCGGCGGCAGCCGACCGTAGGGTCCTCCCCCTCTGTCATGTTCGGGAGTCGGGCGGTGCCGACCCGGAACGCCTGAGAGATTCAGCCGACCCGGCGTCGTCGTCGGGGCGGCCTTTCACCGTGGGCGGATGAGCGAACCCATCACTTTCCAGAGACGTCGTCTCCATCACGGTCCTGGGTGCCTGAGAGTTTGACGAGGAGGTGTTGCTCCTTCGGCGGCCGGACTCCCCCACCTGACGGTGCGCGGTACGACTCTCTCCCGTGACGGTGCGACGTACCAGCCAGTCTAGCCGGTGCGGCGAGTGCGGCTCTTGCGGCGTGCGGCGAGTTCGTCCTCGGGTGCGGTCTCGCTCACACCGCCGTCGGCGCGCTCGCCGGGGAAATCGGCGATGGTGCCGGTGAGCTCGCGCATCGCGCCGCTCACAGCGATGCCGAATACGCCCTGACCACCCTGCAGGAGATCGACGACCTCTTCGGCGGACGTGCACTCGTAGACCGTCGTGCCGTCGGAGAACAGGGTGATGCGGGCAAGATCTTCGACGCCACGCTTACGCAGGTGATCGACCGCGACACGGATGTTCTGCAGCGAGATGCCGGTATCGAGGAGCCGCTTGACGATCTTGAGGACGAGGATGTCCTTGAAGGAATACAGACGCTGGCTTCCGGAGCCCGCCGCGCCACGGATCGACGGCACGACCAGGCCGGTGCGTGCCCAGTAATCGAGCTGACGGTAGGTGATGCCGGCGATCTGGCAGGCGCTCGGTACGCGGTAGCCGACGAGTTCGTCGGGGACGGTGTCGTTCGGGAAGAGGCCGGGGACGACGTCGTCGAGGCTGCCCTGGGTGGGTGTCGACGGACCTGCGCCACCCGCCTGCTCTGGGGTCGATGCGTCACCGGTCGATGCCGTTTCGGCATCTCGGTCCGCCACCGCATCCCGGTCGAAAGGCTGATCGCCCACTGCAGACTCCTCGCAACGCTCGGATCGGCCTCATCTGTCGAGGTCCGCGTCTCAGAGTACGCCCCTCGGGACCGATCATCTCCCACATCACCACGTCGGCGTGGTGATGCGATGACCGTAGGGCGCCGGACGACCGAGGTTCAACGCGACGCGCCCATCAACCTCAACCTCGACTTGAGATGAAGGTGAACGGTGATCTGTCAGTTGCCGTTTTGTGATGAGCCGGCCCAAAACCGTTGGTCCGGCCGACCTCTGTCTGGACCGACGAAGAACGAGGGAGCGCAGCGACCGATGTGATGAGGAGGGAAGACGGAGGTTTAAGGGCTCTTCCGAATTGACGGTGCGTAGAACGGGTTCTCGCGGGCACAAGATGTGGGTGAGCAAGGTCGCGGGGTGTGGGCGGTGAGTCTGGGGAT
>NZ_JBVHVX010000045.1:0-5852 GCF_055564615.1 Agromyces sp. NPDC029043
TCAAAAACGGCGAACTCGTCGAACCCGGCACCGCCTCACCCGACCAGCAGGAGGCTGCCTGAAACAACCTCATCCACAGATCTTGACAATATCTCGAGTCCAGGACACGGAAAACGACTATTACAGCCGCACAGTTATTGAGCTTGACGAGGCGCTGCGCCCGCTGGCCGCGATGGCCAGCAGCTACCGTCCGCACATTGAGATGCTCGACACCATGAGGCGTGTGGACGGCAGAGAACGCTGGATAAGCCCCGTCGCGCAACGCCTCATCGAGCGCACCGACCAGAACCTCCTGGAGGCATTCGGCACCCTGGCACACGTGGATCCACGCATCGACACTCCAACTGTCCGCATGGCGGCGGTCCCGGTCGCGCTTCGCGCAACGGCGGCATGCTTGAGCAAGCTCGCCGATGATGCCTCCTACCACTCTGGCACCCGATCATCACCGGACGTCGCGATGTTCCTACCGAGCGAAGTGTGGTTGGACGACACCCTGACCTGACACCCGCCTCACCTCAGTGCGGCACGTCGAGTTGGTTCGCGGTCGTAGCCTTCGGGCCCGCGGTCACGCCCAGTCCCGCGGCGATGGTGAGTGCTGCCCGATGTCCCGCGCGCACCCGAGGTGGGCGAGCGTCGGGAGGTGCCGCGGCTGGCAATTCGGGCCGCGCGCTGCGCGGCGGTCTCGCGTTCGTCCACACGAGCTTGCGGTGACGTGAGGGGCTCGGCGATCCGCGCGAATACCGGGATCATGGTGTCGGGGACGGGTTCGAAGGTGCCGCGGTCGGGGTGGGAGAGCATGGCTGCATTGACCCACTGTTCGGGGGTGATGCGGCTGTAGTCGAGGTGGTAGCCGGCATCGGCGGCGAGGTGGGACATGAACACCTTTGCTGCGCGTCCGTTGCCTTCACGGTAGGGGTGGCCCATGTTGATCGAGGCGTAGACGGTGGCGGCCTCGACAGCAAACCCCTTATGGTCCAGGTCGGTCCAGTCGACGGAGGCGATGTGGTCGCGGGCGTGGTCGAGGTAGCTGCCGATCTGGTTCGGGTCGGCGAACGGCAGGCCGTCTTTGCTCAACGGGTATGTGCGCGGAACACCGGCCCACTCATAGATCGGAGAGAACAACGCGGCGTGGATGGTGTGCAGATGCTCGGCGTCGTAGGTGCGGTCAATCGGGATACGCCCGTCGACGATCATCGCTTCGCGGTGCGCGGTGATGGTGTATTCGGCCGTGGCGAGCGCGTCGCCGTCGGTGAGACCTAGTTTATTGGCCAATACGGTGGTGCCGGAGATGAACGTGGCGTCCCAGTCCTCCTGTGCGGTCACTCACCTTCACCTTCCAGACATGACGACGGCACCACCAGGTGGCGGTGGTGCCGTCGTGAACAAACTAGGCGGGTTCTGCGCGGTCAGCCGAAGGCGTGTGCCACTCGCGTTCCCGTCGCCATGGCGACAGCTTCGGCGATGACTTCGGCGTCGGTCAGCTCCCGGCGCGCCGACCGGGTCAGCAGGTCGACTTCGGCCCGTTGCGGGTCCCAGCCTTCGAGAACGTTGTTGTCGATTGCCTGCACCACACCACGGACCTGGGTGTCGGTGAGGCCGGCGAACAACTCCGGCCAGCGGGTGACCCATCGTGACTCGATCATCGCCGCACCTGCCTTTCTTGGATGTCGCGTCGTACTCAACAGTTTACCGGTCACGGCGTAGACCATCTCTCCTCCAAACGGTGAGGGCCGGTTTTCCCCGAACTCCGGGGGAGGGTGCGTGATCAGAACAGGGAGATCTGGTCGCGTGCGGAGAGTTCAGCGGCGCGCTGGTGGGCTTGGTCGACGGCACGTTTGACGGTCGCCTCGGGTAGGGCGAGGTCGTGGGCGATGTCGGTCCAGCTGCGGCCGCGCTCGCGCATGTCGGCGGCGAGGTCCTGAAGCTCGCGGTCCTGGGCGGCGTAGTCGTCGTCAGTCATCGCATCTCCCTGTGACTTTTCTGTTCAGATGCGGGCAAGGTTGTCGCGGATGGTCAACCAGCGGGTTTCGGCTGCTTGTTGGTGTCCGGTGAGGGCGGTCCAGTGGCCGGCGAGTTCGGCGGTGGGGCGTTCCTGGGTGACTTGCTGCATGCGGGTGAGTAGGGCGGTGTATCCGCGGCGGTACCAGGCGTCGATGAGGGCGGCGGCGAGGTAGGGCAGGTCGGCGCTGTCGGCGACGGGGCGGCCGTGGCGGGGTGAGGCGATCTCGAGCATGATGCCGCGGGTGCGGGTGGTGAGTCCCCGGTCTGCCAAACGCGCATTGACCAGAACGGCGGTGGCGGGGCTTCCCTCGTCGAGCAGGGTGACGACGGTGTCCCAGACGTCTTGGTGCGCTTCGCGCCAGAACAGCACACTGCCGGCGGGAAGAACGGTGGCGGTGTTGCCTACTTGGCGGTTGGTGGGGGTTCCGATGATGGCCTCGACCACCGAGCGGGCGAGGTGTGGTGGTGCCCAGACCAGAGCCGTGAGCATGTCCACCTCGAGGCGCAGGGCATCGTCGAGAGCTTCGGGGTCGGCGATTGCCCCGGTGAGGGTGAGGTCGGTGCCGTCGGCGACGGTTTCGAGCTCAGGGAGGGGTTCGACCGCGTTGGTCTGCGGGTCGGCCTGGTGCTCGACGTCGGGGGTGTCCACCATGACGGTCACCTTTCTTTCCTTCGCTCTCGATTGTTCCGGTCAGGCCGCTGCTGCGGCGAGCTTCTTGATGCGGTCGGGTCGGAAGCCGGACCAGTGCTCATCGCCGGCGACCACGACGGGTGCTTGCAGGTAGCCGAGCGCCATCACGTGGTCACGAGCCTCGGCGTCTTGGCTGATGTCGACGATCTCGTAGGACAGGCCTACCTTGTCGAGGGCCTTGTAGGTGGCTTTGCACTGCACGCAGGCGGGCTTGGTGTAGACGGTGATCGTGGTGGTGTTCTCGCTCATGTCGGGGCCTCATTTCGTGTGCGTCGCGAGTGTTTACTCTTACCTTCATTGTAGATCGTAATACGTTGTGGCGCAATACTTTTCGCCTGTTCACGGCATGTTTTTCGGGCGTGTCTGGGGGTGATGCTTTGCCTGATATTTGCCGCCCATTCGCGCTGCGGCGGTGTGTCAATGGAGCGCAGGGGAGAACCTGGCGCGAAGTAAGCGGGAGGTGAGCGCAGCGAACCGGAGCGCGTGCCAGGTTGTTGCCGGAGTGCAGTTGACGCGCTGGTGTTGCGCGCCATGACAATTGGGCGGTGTCAGGCAATGATCCGGGTGGTGACTTCGGTTGCTCAGGTGACCGCTGTCGGTGCGCGACAGCGCATCCGGTGCGGCGGGTTCAATACCCGCCGCACCGGACCCCCGCCCGCCGGTGGCGAGGGTGCCGGGCGGCACGGTGTGGTCACCAGGGCCTCGGGTTTCGGTTGCTGTCGCCGCGCCCGTCGTAACCGTCGGTGAGGTGATCGCGGTGCTCCCGGCGGGCGCGGTCGGCGAGTTCGAGGGTCTGGTCGAGCAGGTGGGGGAGTACGGCAATCTTGGCCCTGTCGGTGCTGACCTCGGCGATGGGGCAGACGGTCAGATCGCCCTGGGGGTAGATCGTGATGACGATCGGATGGATGGGTGGCCACCGGGGGTCACGTTGTGCCACGTGCCCGTTGCCGTCATCGGTGAGGGCTTGCTCGTCCTCGTCGGTGACCACGACGGCATCGCCGGTGGTGGTGCGGGCGTAGTGTCCGCTGCGCTGTGGGCCGAGGCTGGTGTGGGTGAACACCAGGCCACCGCCGGGGGTGCAGGCGTAGTGCGATCTGCGCTGCGGGCCAAGGGTGGTGCGGGTGAGCACCAGCCCGGTGGTGCGGGTGATGTCGGCGAACGCCTGGTCGAGGGTGTAGCTCATCGGTTGTGCCTCTCGGTGCTGCGGTGGTCGGGTTACTGGGTGTAGTTGGGTCGGTGGCGGTCGATGTCGGGCCAGCGGCCGGGGATCAGTCCCTCGACGTCATCGCCGGGTTGGCTGGCGAGTGCGGCGGCGGTGGCGAGGATTTCCCAGAGTTGGGGGCCGGGGTGGCGGTGGTGGTCGCGTTCCTGGGCGATGACGGCTTGTTGCCAGCTCATCCATTCGCGGGGTGAGCCGTGTCGTTCGGGGGTGAGTAGGGGGCTGCTGGCGGCGGCGGTGCGGCGTGCGGCGGCGCCGACGGCGTGAGCGGTCTTGATGAGGGTGCGCGAGCTTCGGGGGTGCTGCTCGATGAGGGTGTCGAGGGTCCAGGCGAGCAGGTCGACGTCGAGGAGCATGCGGTGGCCGTAGTTGCGGCGGGTGGCGGCGGCGAGATTTGCGGCGGTCCAGAGGATGCCGGCGCGGGTCGCGGCGTAGTCGTCGGGGATGATGGCGGGGCTGTAGGTGCCGGGGGTGCTGAGTGTTGCGGTCATGGCGGTGGCCTTTCTCGGGGTTTGGGGGTCGGTTGCGGCTCGGGGCGTTTCGGGTGCCTGCCGAGCCGCAACCGAGGTACTGGATGGGTTGTGGTCAGATCGGGAAGTCGTGGACGTTGACCTGGCGAGGTGCGTCGATGCCGGGGATCTCGGGCAGTCGGGCGGTGAGGAATCCGGCCGCGCGGTGTCCGATGAGTCGGAATCCCGCTTCGCTGGCGGTGACGGGTGCGAGGTACCAGCTGGTGCCGCTCGGGCCGAGCAGTCCGGGCACGTACTTGGTGACGGCTTCGCCGGTGTCGAGGTTGTGGGTGGTGACCGGGGTTGCCCAGGTGACCGAGACCAGGGCGAAGAAGGGGCCTCGGTCGTGGTCGGTGATGGCTTCACCGGTGCCGGCGGTGAGGGGTTCGGCAAGGGTGCCGGCGGCCGGGTGGCCGGGGAAGGCGTCGATGCGGCCGACGATGTGGGCGCGGGTGCCGTCGCTGAGGTGGGCGACGATGGTGGTCAGTGCGGCGCGGCTGGTAGTCATGGTCGTGTCTCCTTCTCGGCTCGGTCAGCCGTAGATCAGTGGGGCGGCGGTGGTTTCGCGGTCGTCGTCGGCGGCGGCGATGTGCTCGGCGTTCTCGGTGAGCCAGTCGTGGGCTTTGCGGGAGTCCTCGGTGAAGTGGCCGGTGATCAGGGTGTGGTCGGGTGCGGGGTAGCGCGAGGTCTCGAGGTGGCGCAGGCCGTGGGGCCGGTCGGCGCGTCCGGGGCGGCAATCTCTGGTGTCCAGTGAGATCGCCCCGAGTCGGGCGGTGAGTCGCATCGTGAAACCGTGGCGGTAAATGGTCGCCAGCTCGACACCGAACGGGTAGGGCTCGGTGACCGGCGTAGCGGCGTAGACCGCGACGTTGCTGCCTGTGACGGTGCGCACCCTGAGCACGTTGGGGCGGTCGCGGAGGGTGACGAGGTTGGGTTCGGCGTCCTGCCACACCTCGGTGATGCGGTCGAGTTCTCGTGCGGCGGTGGTGGTGGCGATGATCTGGGTGTCGAGGTCGAGGGCTGCGCCTTCGGATGCGGTGTAACCGCTGGTGAGGCGGGCGGTGAAGTAGCTGAACGGGGTCTGGCCGGCCATTGGGTGACCTGACCGGCGTGTCGCGGACGGTGGTTCCCGCCACTACGGTGGGAATGACCGAAGGAGAGTTGGGCGACAGTGGCACGGGATCGTGGGCGTTTCACCGATGAGTTTCGGGACTCGGTGGCGCGTGAGGTTGTGGAGAAGTCACACACCATTGTGGATGTGGCCAAAAGGCATGGAGTATCTGAGAATTCCGTGTCTCGGTGGGTGAAGGCGTATCGGGATCGGCATCCGGAGAGTGCGGAGGAGCCGTTGACGGTGTCCGAACGTGACCGGCTGCGTGAATTGGAGAAAGAAGTCCGCACGCTTCGCGAGGAAAACGATATTCTGGGAAAA
>NZ_JBVHVX010000046.1:0-3591 GCF_055564615.1 Agromyces sp. NPDC029043
AAATTGTGTTCGGCGGTGTCCTACTCTCCCACACTGATTAGGGTGCAGTACCATTGGCGCTGGAGGGCTTAGCTTCCGGGTTCGGAATGGGGCCGGGCGTTTCCCCTCCGCTATGGCCGCCGTAACTTTATGAAACCGTTCACACGAGGTGTCAGATTTGTTTCTGAATTTTTGTGTGTTGTTTCAGAGGTGCATAGTGGATGCGAACACTTTTGGTTTCAGTGTTGTTGGTAAGTCCTCGGCCGATTAGTACCAGTCACCTGAACACATTGCTGTGCGTACAGTTCTGGCCTATCAACCCCATGGTCTGTGGGGGGCCTTAACCCCGCTGAGGGGGTGAGAAACCTCATCTTGGAACAGGCTTCCCGCTTAGATGCTTTCAGCGGTTATCCCTTCCGAACGTAGCTAACCAGCAGTGCCCCTGGCGGGACAACTGGCACACCAGAGGTTCGTCCGTCCCGGTCCTCTCGTACTAGGGACAGGTTTCCTCAAGTTTCTTACGCGCGCGGCGGATAGAGACCGAACTGTCTCACGACGTTCTAAACCCAGCTCGCGTGCCGCTTTAATGGGCGAACAGCCCAACCCTTGGGACCTACTCCAGCCCCAGGATGCGACGAGCCGACATCGAGGTGCCAAACCATCCCGTCGATATGGACTCTTGGGGAAGATCAGCCTGTTATCCCCGGGGTACCTTTTATCCGTTGAGCGACACCGCTTCCACTTGCCGGTGCCGGATCACTAGTCCCGACTTTCGTCCCTGCTCGACATGTACGTCTCACAGTCAAGCTCCCTTGTGCACTTACACTCAACACCTGATTGCCAACCAGGCTGAGGGAACCTTTGGGCGCCTCCGTTACATTTTGGGAGGCAACCGCCCCAGTTAAACTACCCACCAGGCACTGTCCCTGAACCCGATCAGGGTCCGAGGTTAGAAGTCCAATACGATCAGAGTGGTATTTCAACAACGACTCCATGAACACTGGCGTGCCCACTTCACAGTCTCCCACCTATCCTACACAAACCGAACCGAACACCAATACCAAGCTATAGTGAAGGTCCCGGGGTCTTTTCGTCCTGCCGCGCGTAACGAGCATCTTTACTCGTACTGCAATTTCGCCGAGTCTGTGGTTGAGACAGCAGAGAAGTCGTTACGCCATTCGTGCAGGTCGGAACTTACCCGACAAGGAATTTCGCTACCTTAGGATGGTTATAGTTACCACCGCCGTTTACTGGGGCTTAAATTCTCAGCTTCGCGGAACACGTCCACTAACCGGTCCTCTTAACCTTCCAGCACCGGGCAGGCGTCAGTCCGTATACATCGTCTTACGACTTCGCACGGACCTGTGTTTTTAGTAAACAGTCGCTTCTCTCTGGTCTCTGCGACCCACACCAGCTCACGCCGCAAGGACGGTCACCGGGATGGGTCCCCCTTCTCCCGAAGTTACGGGGGCATTTTGCCGAGTTCCTTAACCACAGTTCTCTCGATCGCCTTAGTATTCTCTACCTGACCACCTGTGTTGGTTTGGGGTACGGGCCGTGTATCAACTCACTAGAGGCTTTTCTCGGCAGCATAGGATCATGGAATTCGCCGCTACGGCTACGCATCACCTCTCAGGCTGCATGAGACACGGATTTACCTATGTCTCGCCCTACAGGCTTACACCAGTACAACCACTGACTGGCCCCACTACCTTCCTGCGTCACCCCATCGCTTGCCTACTACCAGCCGAGGTCCCGTGCATCACCTCACCCGGCACCCGAAGGTGCTCTCGGAGGATCTGGACGGTTAGTACAACTGATTCAGCATGGGCGCGGATACACGGGTACGGGAATATCAACCCGTTGTCCATCGACTACGCCTGTCGGCCTCGCCTTAGGTCCCGACTCACCCTGGGCGGATTAGCCTGGCCCAGGAACCCTTGGTCATTCGGCGGCAGAGTTTCTCACTCTGCTTTCGCTACTCATGCCTGCATTCTCACTCCCACACCCTCCACCACTACCTCACAGTGTGGCTTCCACGGATGCAGGACGCTCCCCTACCCACCCACACACCTGGCCCACAACCCGTAGATCATGGGCGGGATACTATGTGAGTGCCGCGGCTTCGGCGGTGTACTTGAGCCCCGCTACATTGTCGGCGCAGGATCACTTGACCAGTGAGCTATTACGCACTCTTTCAAGGGTGGCTGCTTCTAAGCCAACCTCCTGGTTGTCTTCGCGACCCCACATCCTTTTCCACTTAGTACACGCTTAGGGGCCTTAGCCGGCGATCTGGGCTGTTTCCCTCTCGACTACGAACCTTATCGCCCGCAGTCTCACTGCCCTGCTCTCACTTACCGGCATTCGGAGTTTGGCTGACGTCAGTAACCTAGTAGGGCCCATCGGCCATCCAGTAGCTCTACCTCCGGTAAGAAACACAGGACGCTGCACCTAAATGCATTTCGGGGAGAACCAGCTATCACGGAGTTTGATTGGCCTTTCACCCCTACCCACAGCTCATCCCCTCCATTTTCAACTGAAGTGGGTTCGGGCCTCCACGACGTCTTACCGTCGCTTCACCCTGGCCATGGGTAGATCACTCCGCTTCGGGTCTAGACCCGGCGACTCCACGCCCTATTCAGACTCGCTTTCGCTACGGCTACCCCACACGGGTTAACCTTGCCACCGAGCACTAACTCGCAGGCTCATTCTTCAAAAGGCACGCCATCACCCACCACCCAAAGGTGCACAGGCTTTGACGGATTGTAAGCGTCCGGTTTCAGGTACTATTTCACTCCCCTCCCGGGGTACTTTTCACCTTTCCCTCACGGTACTAGTCCGCTATCGGTCACCAGGAAGTATTCAGGCTTACCGGGTGGTCCCGGCAGATTCACAGCAGATTCCACGAGCCCGCTGCTACTTGGGCATCCATCACGCAAGACCATGTGCTTTCAGCTACCGGACTCTCACCGTCTACGGCAGACCATTCCAGGCCACTTCACCTAACACACAGTTTTCTCACTCACGCCCAGACAAGTAGATCTGAGAAGATGAACCCCACAACCCCACACACACAAACCCTACCCGGTATCACATGCGCATGGTTTAGCCTCCTCCGCTTTCGCTCGCCACTACTCACGGAATCACAATTGTTTTCTCTTCCTATGGGTACTGAGATGTTTCACTTCCCCACGTTCCCTCCACACCCCCTATACATTCAGAGGTGGGTAACACCACATCACTGGTGCTGGGTTTCCCCATTCGGACACCCTCGGATCACAGCTCGTTTGACAACTCCCCGAGGACTATCGCGGCCTACCACGTCCTTCATCGGCTCCTGGTGCCAAGGCATCCACCGAACGCCCTTAAACACTTACAACAACACCTACAAACAACCCCCACCACAACAACCACACACCAACAAGCATGCAGCCACCACAACGAGGATCAAATGTAGACATTCCAAAAAACAAGATAAAAATCTTTGCTATCTCTCGAAATCACGAGAAATAAAGATGCTCGCATCCACTATGCACTTCTCAAACAACACACACCCACCACCAACGCCAATCCTCCGCACGCCACCACAGCGCACCTCACCGAACCAACCCG
>NZ_JBVHVX010000047.1:0-5195 GCF_055564615.1 Agromyces sp. NPDC029043
TTCGCAACATCCAGATTTCCGGAGACCAGGGGCGTCTTACCTCAACGACACACCGGCACGCTGACCAGGCATTGCCCCCTCAAGCTCGAAGAGCCTGTATGAGCCGGGTGGGCAAGCTCCCCACACGGGAATCGACGATGTGCGACGGGCGATTCGGGTGGTGCTACCGCGGAGGTGACAGAGCTGACGCCGACGGGGCTTAGAAGACTGATCGCTACATGTGATGCTCGAGGTTCACAGCTGTTCGAAGTAGGTCCTGATGGATTCAGCCATCAGACGACGCCTGTGTTCGAGAAACTCGGGATAGTTCGCTGACGCCACATCCTGTACATCCTGTGGTATCGCATTCTCCCGCAGGTTGTCTTGTAGGTCCTCAAGTGTGGTGATCTCGCCCAGACGGAGATCGCCGGATTCGATCTGCTCCAAGATCTCGGCCATGTACTTCGTCGGAGGCTTGTTGCCGATGCTGATATTGATGGCTGTCTCGGTCAGCGCGAAGTTTGCGACTTGGTTGTAGTCGCTGCGGTCCGGGTAGCCGTTCTTCTGCAGGTAGTCCTTGGGCACGATGTGGTGAATATCGCCGGACTGCTGATGCATGGCTGCCACTGTGACCGCTTTGGACAGGAAACCGCGCGCGGACGACGACACCTGTGCGGCGAGAAATGTCTGGAAGAACGGGCTTGCGGCGCTGGTTGTGTCGAGGGCGAGCGGAAGTGCGGCGCTCCAGAAGTCGTCGGTGAGTTCGGATTCTTCGATCTGCTTGAGGTATGCCGCAGCCCCGATCGCGCGGATGCGCCGCATGTCTTGTTCCCAACGGGACTCGAAGCTACCCGAATGGCGTGCCGTGAGCATCGATATCACGAACCAGCGCTTGACTATTCGTCGCCGTTCCCCTTCCGCGAGTGAACTGTCTGCCCGGAGCTGAAGGTAGAGGGCATAGGCGAAGTTGAGGGCGTTCTTCGAACCGATCATTCGGGGAGAGATGAAGCCAGCCGACTTGATCACCATGACGAAGTTTTCGAAGTTGTACTTCTTCACCATTTCGAGCAGCGCCGATTCGAGCGCGTCGTATGCTCGCGGGATACGCGACTCGTCGACTTTTCGGGTTTCGGGGTCGCGGCCGGAAAGCTCACTGACGATCGACGCAGCTTTTCCGCGGCTGAACCCAACCAGACCGGCCACGCGAATCATGTCGTTGTAACCGGGGTCGTAGAGATCCTCGGAATCGTCCTTGAGCCACGAGATCGCCTTCAGGTAGGGGGTGCCGGCGAACTCGGTGTCATTCGCCTCGATGTCGCCGTAGGCGTGCGGCGCGACAGCCAGGTGGCAGAAGTAGTCGATGAGCTTGCGAATGTTACGGCCACGCTCCCCGTAGGTGGCGATCTTACTCATGGCGAAATCGGCGCTACTCAATGGCACGCCCTTGGAGTTGATGCGGATGAAGATCTCGGAGACGGTCTCGACGTCCAGATCATCGTTGAGCGAGATGATTCCGATCTGAGCGTTCTTGATCGCTTCCAGGCGCGAGATCGACTGCTCGGCCGCTGTGTGGTCAATGTTCGGATTTGCGTCGAAGTAGTTCTTGACGAAGGCATACGTCGAGTTCGCGCTGAGGAGTTCGCTGACGTCGGAGATCCATTCGGGGTTCTTCGCGATCACCGGCGTGAGAGTCGCGAACTCCTCTGTTACGGGATTGAACGCAATCGTGATTCGGACCTGCTTGTATCGCTTGTTGACCACTTTGAGCCCGGCGACCGCTGCACGGAGAGCGGTGATGCGCTGCTGGCCATCGATCAGGATCTGCTGATGAGCCGCAGTTTGGCCGCCCTTCAGATGGGCGCCGACGGATTGCCAGGTGATGAGGTAGCCGACGGGGTAACCCTTGTACAGGGAGTCGAGCAGATCTCGCACCTTGACGCTGTCCCACACGAACGGGCGCTGCAACTCCGGGATGGCGATCTGTTCACGTCGAACGTCCTCGAGAAGTTGGGTGACGGCGGACTGCGTGACCTTGTACTTCGACATACCGACACCTTGCTACAAGATGCGGGAGAATCCCAGTGCTGAGCGTTCCGCGGAACGCCCGGGTATGTCCGTTTTGTCGGTACCCGTCGTTACCCTGACGCCTGTCACAATTCAACCCTGGTCAAGGGGGTATCGATGTCGGTCAAACATATCCACGAGTTCGATCGGTCAGGGCCGATGGTCGTGTTGGATGACACGCCGCCGGCGACGTTTGAGTCGGTCTTCGATGAGCGGCCGCTGGACCAGTTGTCCGACGACGAGTTGTGCGACAAGGTGGCGGGCTTCGCGTCGCAGATCGCGTCGCTCACCGCGCGGTGGCTCGTGATGCTGGTCGAGTTGGATCGGCGTGGCACCTGGGCAAATCAGGGGACGGTGTCGTGCGCGCATTGGTTGTCGTGGCGGACTGGGCTCTCGGTGCGCACAGCACAGGAGCACCTACGGATCGGGTATGCGCTACAGGATCTTCCGTTGATAAGCGAGGCGTTCGCTGCGGGCCGGCTGACGTACTCGAAGGTGCGGGCGTTGACGCGGGTGGCGACGGCGCAGCGGGAGAAGGAGTTGTTGAGCGTGGCGTTGTCCGTCAACGCATCTCAGCTGGAGCGGTTGGTGCGTGAGATGCGGGGGATCGATAAGGCCGAGGCCGCCGACGGCAGTGGGCAGGAACCCGAGCCGGTCGAATCGGAGGGGCGGTGGTCATGGAATGAGGACGGATCGCTGGAGGTCTCGTTGCGGCTGAGTTCGCTTGATGGCGCCCGATTCTTGGCGGGCGTGACGCGCACCGAGTACGAGCGCACCCGCACGGCTGGCAGCGCCGACGTTCCGCGGAACGCTCTGGACCCAGGCGGACAGGGTTCAGATACCGAACGCGAGGAGTCGCCGCAAGAGGTGAACAGCGTGTGGCGTGGTGCGCCGCGCAATGTCGGGCCGGCGGTGGTTGCCATGGCCGAGGCGATGGCGACCGACTCCAAGATCCCCGAGATTGTGCGTGGCGCGGAGGTGGTGGTCCATTCGCGCGTCGATGACGAGGGTGTCGAGTACGCGCACGTCGATGATGGTCCGCACCTTGATCACGCCGACCATGGTGAGGCCGAGTGCGGGGCGGCGGTGCGGGCGGTGACCTCGAATCGTCGGGGTGCGGTGTTGCGGTGGGGACGTAAACGCCGACTTCCGACGCATGCATTAATGCGGGCGGTGTTCAGTCGTGATGGCGGCTGTCGGCACCCCGCGTGTGGCCGAACGAAGTTTCTTCATGCGCACCATGTGCGCGAGTGGAGTCAAGGAGGCACGACAGACCCCGACAACCTGATCATGTTGTGTTCGACCCATCATCGGGCGTTGCACCGAGGGCTGTTCAGTATCACCGCGCATGGCAAGCAGCGCTTCACCTTTCACAGTCCCGACAAGGCGGTGATGGCAGAGGCGCCGGCGATGGGCGCACCTTCCGGGTGGGAGCCGAATCGCACGGTCGGGTTGAACGCGACCCAGCCGGTCGGGTGGGAGCCTATGGATCTCGACTATGTGACCTAGGTGCTCTACTACTCATGGAACTCTTCGGAAGCCGTTCACGACGTCGCCGCGTGAGGACCGGCAGGCCGTTCCTCCGCGGGTTCAGCGCTCCCCCACTCTCCTAAGTAATCCCTGCGCGAACCCGCAGACGTTTGACGTGCTCGAAGAGCACAATGAGGGCATGTGGATCAGCAGCACCCTCATCGCCGACTGCGAGCGGGTGCTCAACGGTGCCGAGACGAAGCACGACGTCGCGCGCGTGGAGGCCGGCGTTTTGCAGGGCGAGGTGGAAGGCCAACTGCACCGGTTGCTGGACGTAACGGCGCTGTACGAGCCAGGTGGCCGCGCGCCGTGCACGAGTATCGACGATGTGCGACGAGCGCTTCGGGTGGTGCTGGGTTGAGTGGTCTTGCGGGCGATCCGCTCAGTTTGGGGCAGAAGCTGGTTGCCGTCCTCGAAGGTGGGCGGCGGACCGCGACGTACAAGCTGGCGGTGATGGTCGCCTTGCTCGACATCGCTGTCGAATCCGTGCCCGACGATCCTGACGCCGAAGTCGTCGTGAATCTCGACAACCTGACCTACCGGGTGATGGATCTGTATTGGCGGCAGCTGCGGCCGCTGGATGGGCACGTGTTGCGGCAGTCGAATGATGGACGCGGAGTTGTGTTTCGCGCCGTGGCGGAGCTCAAGGACGCAACTGGATCGGTTCGGCGGGACGTTCAGCTGGACGTGGCACGGGTGCAAGCGCCGGAGGTGTACGCGCAGTCGGTTGCAGCCGTCAAGGACAACCTGGTGCGCTATCCGCTGAAACTGCTGCAACGGGTGCGAGCCGAGGCTTCGTACAAGTGCTTCCTGTACGACGACTCGTGGATGGGAAACTCATCCGCCAAGCTACTTGCTGAACACGACAACAGCTTTCGGCTGTTACCGGGTGTCGGATTCACCCTTGCCCGGCTCGCGCCGCTGCTGAAACCCGCGTTCCAGTTGGCCTGGGTGGACGATGTGCGGCGGATGAACAAGGGAATCCTCGACGAAGGGCCAGACCTCGCACACCACCTGTTTGGTGCGGAACGCGTGGGGCTGAGCAAGGCTGGCGGCGTGCTGGCCGAGGAGTTCGGGGCCGAGTGCTTCTATTGCGCAACGTCTTTGCGGGCGCAGCGCCACGTCGACCACATCCTGCCCTGGTCGCGGGTGGGAATCGACGGCCTGTCGAACCTGGTTCTTTCGTGTCAGAGGTGCAATTCGTCGAAGTCGGACTTGTTGCCAGACGTCAAGTATGTGCGGCGGGCGTTGGAGCGTGGGGAGGACAAGCTTGCCGCGCTGGCGGACTCGATCAATTGGCCGAACCAGTACGAGCGGGTGAAGTCCGCGGCACGCGGTTTGTACGCGACTCGACCAGATGGTTCGCCAATCTGGTTGGGGCGGGACTCGATTGAGACGTTGGGACGTGTGGATTTCGAGTGGTTCTGAGGATGTCGAGCAAGCGCGGTTGATGCTTGCGATGCGTGGAGGTGAGTGAACATGGCGTCGGTGTCTACTGAGTTGCCGCTTCAACTGTCGAGCGACGAATGAGCCTCCCCAGTTTGAGTGGACACCTGAGATAGCGGGACGAAGGGTCCTGCTGGAAGGATGTCTACATGTCCAGGGCTCGTCGGTCGTTTACG
>NZ_JBVHVX010000048.1:0-5134 GCF_055564615.1 Agromyces sp. NPDC029043
GCCATAACGGTGGCTAGAACGAACCGGCTGGTGTCCTCGGCGAGGCGGCAGACGTTGAGGTGTGGCTGAGAATTGCCGCGTAGGCGATGCTGGCTGACTTGTAACGACCGTGCGCTTCGGACGGGGCGGGCCCGGGTTACCGTATCGAAACGTTATGAACCAGTCGCGAAATTCGTTGTGGTGTAATCAGCTGACGCCCCGATTGGGCTGGTCGAGCATTCATGCGGCTGGCGGGCGTGCACGTCGAAGTCGAAACTGCGACGGGGAGCAGCCGACCCACCGAGCAAACGCATGAGAAAAGCTTGCGACGTCGCAGTACCCCAGTTCGGTAGCAATCTGGCCGATTCCGACGCCGGGATCGAGAAGTCGGAGGATGGCGTGCTCCTGCATGAATTGCTGTCGTAGGCGGCGCAGGGTGGTGCCCTCGGCGTGTAGGTGCCGTTTGAGTGTGCTTACCGATACCGACAGCTCTGCTGCGATCCGACTAGCGTTGACTCGAGCAGGGTCTGCATCAAACTGGGCTCGGACGCGCTGCGTGTACGAGTTGTGACGCCGCTGATCGCAGAGCCGTCGCAGTTCGGCGGTACCGATCCGGTAGGCGACGGGATCGGAAAAGCGGCACACCTCATGAAGCGCCTCGGCTGGTATGCGAACAAATGACGCTGGCGCATCGAAGACGACTCGATGCCCTATCTCTCCCACGTTCAGCGGCTCGGTCGGCGCCGGGCAGGTCAGGTGTAACTCTGCTGAGGACACATCTCCTGTGAGTATTTTCACCAGACGCAGAACGGTCAGGCCCCCATAAGTGACGGCAAAGCAGTCGGTACCCGCGCTGTCGGTGCGCCCTGCGAGACCGATGGTAAGACCACTGGCGCCATGATGAAAGTCCGCACTTAGCGCCGTCGAGATCAACGGCAGAAAACGAAGCAACTCGACGATGTCAACGACCGACCCGGCACTGACCAGCGGCAGGCTCAGTGGACCGAAGGAGGTCAGCTGAGCGTGCTCAGCGAATGCGAGGCCCAGCCGAAACCCGTCGTGCGGCCCCATCGTCGGATACACGTCATGAAACCATTGCATCGGCACCTGCGCTTCTTGCGTGATCAACGTTCTGAGGTCGGTGCCCTCCTGGGCCATTATCCGACCGAATGCGCTCGTCGCCTCCGTGCCCAGCGCACCGCTGTCGAGAAGCTGTGCAAACGCCAACGGGGGCACACCGGATTCACCGAGGGTCACGTGAGCCAGATTAACAACAGATTGCGACGTTCACACATGGATCGGTCGGGATCCGCACATTCACACTCAAGGGGAACCTCATACGTGCAAGGAGGTGGCCATGGCCACGATCACATACATCACCCACGATGGAGACGACTACGAAGCCGATCTCGTGGAGGGGAAGTCGCTCATGCAGACCGCCGTCGACGAAGCCGTCCCCGGCATCGACGGTGATTGTGGTGGCGAAGCGGCCTGCGGTACGTGTCACGTCATTGTCGACCCGGCGTGGATCAAGACCGTCGGGCGCAGCGGCGAGGGCGAGGAAGAGATGCTGAGCATGCATCCGGAACGGGAAGGAACCTCGCGGCTGTCCTGCCAGATGATCGCGACTGAGGAGTGGGACGGCCTGACTGTTCGCCTCCCGGAATTCCAACTCTGACCCGCAACGACGAAGGAATGCAATCATGAGCATCGCAGCCACCGTCGCCGAGAAGGCGCAATCAATGATCCCGATCGACCTTCAGATCCGGGGGGCGCATGTCTATGACAAGACCCGCCGAATCGTCACAAGGACCGACGGCCAGAAGATCTTCACCGAGACCCCGATCCCGCCGGTGGACGAGGTCGATCTCGCCGAAATCGACCTGAGTAACCCGTTCCTGTATCGCCAGGGTATGTGGCGCTCGTACTTCGAGCGTGTCCGCAACGAGGCGCCGGTGCACTTCCGTTCGGAGAGCCCCTTCGGTCCGTTCTGGTCGGTCACGCGACACGCCGACATCATCGCGGTCGACAAGAATCACGAGGCGTTCTCCGCCGAACCGTTCATCATCATCGGCAGGCCCCCGCGTTTCATGGACATCGCGATGTTCATCGCGATGGATCCGCCCCGGCACGACAAGCAGCGCGCCGCAGTGCAGGGCGTGGTGGCTCCGAAGAACCTTCGTGAGATGGAGGGGCTCATCCGCGCGCGCGTCCGCGAAGTCCTCGACGGCCTCCCACTCAACGAGCCGTTTGACTGGGTCCAGACTGTGTCGATCGAACTCACTGCACGCATGCTCGCGACGCTACTTGACTTCCCTTACGACAAGCGGCACAAGCTGGTCGAATGGTCCGACCTCGCGACCTCGATGGAGCAGGCCAACGGCGGCCCCTCGGACAACGACAGGGTCTTCCGTGAGATGGTCGCGATGGCGCAAGGCCTGAGTTCGCTGTGGCGGGACAAGGCGGCACGTACCGTGGCCGGCGAAGAGCCTGGCTTCGACCTCATCACCATGCTGCAAAGCAACGAGGACACCAAGAACCTCCTCGACGATCGCCCCATGGAGTTCCTCGGTAACCTCGTGCTGCTGATCGTCGGCGGCAATGACACGACCCGCAACTCCATGAGCGGCGGAGTGCTGGCCCTCAACGAATACCCCGAGCAGTTCGAGAAGCTCAAGGCCAACCCCGACCTCATCCCCAACGCGGTGTCGGAGATCATCCGCTGGCAGACCCCTCTTGCTTACATGCGCAGGGTCGCCAAGAAGGACGTCATGCTCGGCGGCCAGTTCATCCGCAAGGGTGACAAGGTGGTGATGTGGTACGCCTCGGGCAACCGAGACGAGCGCGTCTTCGAGCGTCCAGACGAGCTCATCATCGACCGGGCCAACGCCCGCAACCACATCGCGTTCGGTTTCGGTGTACACCGCTGCATGGGCAACCGGCTCGCCGAGCTCCAGCTACGCATCCTGTGGGAGGAGCTCCTCCCTCGCTTCGACAACATCGAGGTGGTGGGTGAGCCGGAGTACGTGCAATCGAACTTTGTCCGTGGGATCAGCAAGATGATGGTTCGCCTGACCCCCAAGGGGGAAATGTGACGGCTGATCAGGTCGTCATCCTCGGCGCGAGCCACGCCGGCGTCCAACTCGCGGGCGCTCTCCGAAAGGAGAAATGGGCCGGGGATGTCTTGCTGATCGGCGACGAGGGCAGGCTCCCCTACCAGCGTCCACCGCTGTCCAAGGCATACCTGGCAGGTGCATCACAGCTTGATGACTGCGCGATCCGCGGACGTCAGTTCTACGACAAGCAGCGGATCGAGCTCGTGGACGGAACGGCGACGGCGATCAACCGTTCCGCGCACACCGTCACCCTCAACAGTGGAGACGTGGTGTCTTACGCCACGCTGGCACTGTGCACCGGCGCGCGCGCCCGCGCGCTGACCGTTCCGGGCGCCGAGTTGACGGGCGTCCACTACTTGCGCACCGCCACCGACGTCGAGGCCATCCGTGCCGCGGTGGTGCCAGGTTGCCGGGCCGTCATCGTCGGCGGCGGCTATATCGGCCTGGAGACGGCCGCCTCACTTCGAGCTCAGGGTGTGGACGTCACTGTTCTCGAGGCTGCGGAACGCGTGCTCGAGCGGGTGACCGCGCCGGTGGTCTCGAGGTTTTTCGACCGTACCCACCGGACCGAGGGTGTCGATGTTCGCACCAGCGCGTTGGTCGAGGGTTTTCGCGGGGAGGGGCGAGTCGAAGAGGTGGTGCTCGCCGACGGTGAGACCCTGGCCGCGGACCTCGTCATCGTCGGTGTCGGCATCATTCCCAACACGGATCTCGCGGTCGCCGCGGGCCTCGAGGTTGACGACGGAGTCATCGTCGACGACCATGCACGCACCAGCGACCCCGACATCGTCGCCGCCGGCGACTGCGTCAACCAACGGATCGCACGGTACGACAGGCGCGTCCGCCTCGAATGTGTGGCGGCCGCCACCGAGCAGGCCAAGGTCGCGGCAGCGACCATCTGCGGCAACGAAGCCGGTCTCACCGCGCTGCCTTGGTTCTGGTCCGATCAATACGATCTGAAGCTGCAGATCGCCGGGCTCAACACCGGGTACGACGAGGTACTGGTCAGCGGTGACCCTGACCACGACCGTGACTTCACCTGTTACTACTTCAACGACGGCGAGCTGATCGCCGCGGACTGCGTCAACAGACCCAAGGATTTCATGAACGCGAAGCGTACGATCGCACAGCGTTCGTCGCTCGACAGGTCCGAACTGATCGGAGCCACACCATGACCACATCACCCGCGGCAGCGGAAAGGCCGGCGGCGGCGCTCACAGCATCGACCTTCCTCGACATCCATCACGCGACCGTGCAGGCCTTCACCCAAGACGCGGTCGGCGACGCGGACACCGATCGCGAGAAGGCGCGGCGCCTCTTCGCCGCAGTCCGAGACCAGATCCGTTACGACCCCTACACCGTCTCTGACAAGCCCGATCATTACCGGGCCAGCCATGTCATCGAGTCCGGACGTGGGTACTGCGTACCCAAAGCGGTCGTACTGACAGCCGCGTTCCGCGCGGCAAACATACCGGCCCGGCTCGGCTTCGCTGATGTACGCAATCATCTGCAGACCGACGCGCTGCGCGAACTCATGGGAACCGACGTCTTCGTATATCACGGATACAGCCACGTCTACATCGAGGGGCGCTGGTTGAAAGCTACACCCGCGTTCAACATTGAATTGTGCACTCGATTCGGGGTCCCACCTATCGACTTCACCGGCGATCGCGACGCGTTGTTTCACGCGCACGCGGCGGACGGCTCCGCGCACATGGAGTACGTGCACGAACGCGGCGTCTACAACGACTTGCCCCTCGAGGAAATCCTGGCGGGCCTGCGGCATGCCTACGGCCCTCTGATCTTCTCGGGACGGCCAGCTCCGTCCGACGCATTCCGCGCATAGTGTGCGCTCCGGCGGGCTACCGCCGCAGGTTACTGCCCGCTCGAACACCCGTGCCACCACCTGTCGGCCAGATCCCGTCGCACAGTGTCCACCACCACTAGGGAGACCATGACAATGTCCGAGTCATTGCTCGACACCTATCCACACCGAATGGGCGGCCATTGCGGCTCCAGCGCGATGCGCGACTTGATGG
>NZ_JBVHVX010000049.1:0-3581 GCF_055564615.1 Agromyces sp. NPDC029043
TACAGGCTCACCGCCCACACCCCGCGATCTTGCTCACCCCACATCTTGTGGTCGCAAGAACCTGTTCTACGCACTGTCATTCAGGAAGAGCCCGTTATCGGCGCCGCTCGCCTGCCGATCGACGCCAACCGACGACTTCACCGGAGAATATGTAGCAATCGAATATGCAGGGTTACCAGTAATACCACTTGAGTATTGCTTTGCGCAGCAACAGAACTCAACCAGCTATCAGGTGACCGAACGCCCCGCCGCGCTGGCAGCCACCACCTACTCCCACTACGCCCAGTCACTGACCGCGACGATCGCGACCGCGAACTGACCTCAGGGTGCTCAACAGCAGCCGGTGCTCGCCCCCAGAACAGCGCACAACGCCTGCAACGATTCCGGCCGAGCCCGGTAATACACGTTCATCCCCCGGCGTTGCCCCACCACCATCCCCGCCTTGCGTAGCTGCCCCAGATGATGACTGGTCGTCGCCTCCGTCACCCCGACCGCCGACGCGAGATCACAGGTACACACACCCTCACCCGCCTCATCGGTCAACAACATCGACACCAACTTGATGCGCACCGGATCAGCAAGTGCCTTGAGTCGCAACGCAATCTCCAGTGCGTCACCATCATCGAGCGGACCCGACGACACCGGGGCACAGCAAATCGGCGCACTGATATCCACCATCGGCAACGTCTTCGGCATACCCCCCAGCCTACCCAGATACCTTGACATATGTCGAAGAGGTGGCATCCTGATCCCAACGTCAAGTAGTTCGATATATGTCTCACAGGTGAAGGTGGTTGCTCATGTCCCGCATTCAACTCGCTCTCAACGTCGATGATCTCGATGCCGCGATCGTGTTCTACTCGAAGCTTTTCAACACGGCCCCGGCCAAACGCAAGCCGGGATATGCGAACTTCGCGGTCCCCGAGCCGCCGGTGAAGCTGGTGCTGATCGAGAATCCGGGCCAGGGAGGCACCATCAATCATCTTGGCGTCGAGGTCGAATCCAGCGACAAGGTCCATGCCGAGATCGCCCGGCTCTCCGAGGCGGGCCTGTTCACTCAGGAGGAGATCAACACCACCTGTTGCTTCGCCACCCAGGACAAGGTGTGGGTCAGCGGCCCGGCGAAGGAACAGTGGGAGGTCTATACCGTGCTCGTCGACTCCGAGACCTTCGGGTCAAGTCCGAAACTGTTGGAACGTAACACTATCGATCCTGATACTGGTGCCGCGTGCTGTGCTGGCAGCGCGACCGGCGACCCCCAATCGAGCACCGCCTGCTGCTGACCGGCACTGCTCGGTTCGCTACCGGTCCAGACGGTCCACGAGGTCGCGGATCCGGTCGGCGATGTCGTCGCGGATCAGGCGCATCCGGTCGATCCCGTCGATACCCCGTCTCGACGGTTCGTCGGTGGCCCAGACCTTGAGCTCGACCCCCGGCGGTGCGGTGACCTCGGCGTCGCCGACCACCACCACCAAGTCCGCGGCGTGCATCAGCTCGTGGGTGAGTTGACGAGGCTGATGGTCATCGATGACGGCACCGACCTCTGCGAGGGCCTGCGCGGACAGCTCGTTGATCCGCCCTCCGAGCACCGCGGTGGTGCCGGCCGATGACGCGGCGATCCGATCGGTGAGTATGGGCGTGAGATACTCGGCCATCACAGATTTGCCGCGGTTGCTCACGCACACGAACAGCACCGTGGTGGGATCAGACATCGAGCATCGGTCCTCTCGACGTGGTTGGGGCGGTGGGAAATCGGCGTTGCAACGCCAAGGACACATAGACCAGGGCGACGAGGACAGGCACCTCGATCAGCGGGCCGATCACCCCGGCCAGCGCCTGCCCCGAAGTTGCACCGTAGGTGGCGATCGCGACGGCGATGGCGAGTTCGAAGTTGTTGCCGGCCGCGGTGAACGCCAACGTCGTCGTCCGCTCGTAGCCAAGCCCGAGGCCGGCGCCGAGGACAAATCCACCGCCCCACATCACCGCGAAGTAGACCAACAGGGGCACCGCGATCCGCACGACATCCCATGGCCGCGAGGTGATCTGCCCGCCCTGCAAGGCGAAGAGGATGACAATGGTGAACAGCAGGCCGTACAGCGCCCACGGACCCAGTCGCGGCAAGAACGCCGTTTCGTACCAGTCACGCCCCCGGACCCGTTCACGCACCCGACGGGTCAGGTAGCCCGCCACCAAGGGAAGACCCAGGAAGATCAGCACCGATTTCGCGATCTGCCACGCCGAGGTGGTGATGGTCGTTTGCTCCAAACCGAGCCAGCCGGGCAGCACCGACAGGTAGAACCACCCGAGCACGGCGAACATGAGCACCTGGAACACCGAGTTCAATGCCACCAGAACCGCAGCCGCTTCCCGATCCCCGCACGCAAGGTCGTTCCAAATGATGACCATCGCGATGCACCGGGCCAGACCGGCGATGATCAGGCCCGTGCGGTATTCCGGCAGATCGGGTAGTAGCAACCACGCCAGCGCGAACATCACCGCCGGTCCCACAACCCAGTTCAACACCAGAGACCCGATCAGCAGCCGCCGATCACCGGTGACCGAGTCGAGTTTGTCGTAGCGCACCTTCGCCAGCACCGGATACATCATCACCAACAAGCCGACCGCGATCGGTAGCGAGATACCGTCGACTTCCACCTTCGCCAGCGCCTCCCCTAGACCCGGCACGCCACGCCCGAGTAGCAGTCCGGCCACCATTGCGGCGCCGATCCACACCGGCAGAAATCGGTCCAGCAGCGACAATTTCCCTGCGACCGCCGGACCCTGCCTACTCACCCGGGGTCCTCACACGAGCTCGGCTCACCGGTCACCGCCGCCAGCCCCAAGAGCATTTCCGACAATTGTTCGAGCACAACACTGTTCACCCGGTAATAGACCCACGTGCCCCGACGTTCACTGGTCACCAGCCTGGCTTCCCGCAACACCTTCAAATGATGCGAGATCGTTGACTGCGACAACCGAATCGGCCCCGAGATATCACACACGCACGCCTCACCACCCGGCCGCGACACCACCTCCGACAACAACCGCAAGCGCACCGGATCCGCCAGCGCCTTCAACGCCGACGCGTACCGCGCTGCCCGCTTCGCACTCAAACCACTGCCGCCGCCCGCAACCAGCACGTCCTGATTCGACATCCATCTATATTGACACACATCGAATCAGCAGCCAATCAAACCCCCACCATCAATCGCCACCACACGACTGCAGACCTCGAAACCCACTGCTGGGGAATATGACCAGTTCGACATTGACGGTATCCACCAAAGCACTTGAGTATTGCATTGCGCAGCAACAGAATTCAAGCAGCGATCGTGCGAACACCCAGGATCGCGGGTCTCGAGTAGCTGTCAGTTGTCTCGGATTCTCTGTCACCTCTCAACCGCCCCACACACCCCAACCCACGCCATACGCCATTGCGCCCTGCAACGGTCGCAAACCGCGCTCACGCGGCGCCTGTACTCGCCACGGAACTTGTCAAGGGGTTTGAGACCAGTGAGTGTTAGGCGGCTGCCGGATTCGCCGGTTGTTGCTCCTCTGGTTCGGGTTTGTTGATCCAGGCG
>NZ_JBVHVX010000050.1:0-3307 GCF_055564615.1 Agromyces sp. NPDC029043
GCCCTGTCGGGTGGGGTGCGGGTTGCACTGTGTGTTTGTGTGTGTTTCCGTCTGTTGGGAACCACAGAGTGGACGCGAGTTCTCGGGCTCCACACCGCTGCCTTACAACGATGGTGTGGATAGTGATTGTCAAGTTGTCGGCGTATTAGTACCAGTCAGCTGCACACCTTGCGGTGCTTCCACATCTGGCCTATCAACCCAGTCGTCTGGCTGGGAGCCTCTCCCCCCGAAGGGGATGGAAATCTCATCTTGAGGCCGGCTTCCCGCTTAGATGCTTTCAGCGGTTATCCATCCCGAACGTAGCTAACCAGCGGTGCTCCTGGCGGAACAACTGGCACACCAGAGGTTCGTCCAACCCGGTCCTCTCGTACTAGGGTCAGATCCTCTCAAATTTCCTGCGCGCGCAGAGGATAGGGACCGAACTGTCTCACGACGTTCTAAACCCAGCTCGCGTACCGCTTTAATGGGCGAACAGCCCAACCCTTGGGACCTACTCCAGCCCCAGGATGCGACGAGCCGACATCGAGGTGCCAAACCATGCCGTCGATATGGACTCTTGGGCAAGATCAGCCTGTTATCCCCGAGGTACCTTTTATCCGTTGAGCGACAGCGCTTCCACAAGCCACTGCCGGATCACTAGTCCCGACTTTCGTCCCTGCTCGACCTGTCAGTCTCACAGTCAAGCTCCCTTGTGCACTTACACTCGCCACCTGATTGCCAACCAGGTTGAGGGAACCTTTGGGCGCCTCCGTTACTCTTTGGGAGGCAACCGCCCCAGTTAAACTACCCACCAGGCACTGTCCCTGAACCGGATCACGGTTCGAAGTTAGATATCCAGAGTGACCAGAGTGGTATTTCAACAATGACTCCACGAACACTGGCGTGCCCGCTTCACAGTCTCCCACCTATCCTACACAAGCCACACCGAACACCAATACCAAGCTATAGTAAAGGTCACGGGGTCTTTCCGTCCTTCTGCGCGTAACGAGCATCTTTACTCGTAATGCAATTTCGCCGAGTTCGCGGTTGAGACAGCTGGGAAGTCGTTACGCCATTCGTGCAGGTCGGAACTTACCCGACAAGGAATTTCGCTACCTTAGGATGGTTATAGTTACCACCGCCGTTTACTGGGGCTTAAATTCTCAGCTTCGCCGTGAGGCTAACCGGTCCTCTTAACCTTCCAGCACCGGGCAGGCGTCAGTCCGTATACATCGTCTTGCGACTTGGCACGGACCTGTGTTTTTAGTAAACAGTCGCTTCCCACTGGTCTCTGCGGCCTTCAACGCTCCGGGAGCAAGTCCCTTCACGAATCCGGCCCCCCTTCTCCCGAAGTTACGGGGGCATTTTGCCGAGTTCCTTAACCACGATTCTCTCGATCTCCTCGGTATTCTCTACCTGACCACCTGAGTCGGTTTGGGGTACGGGCGGCTGGAACCTCGCGTCGATGCTTTTCTCGGCAGCATAGGATCACCCACTTTTCATCCGCATCACGTCTCAGCCTGGATGAGCGACGGATTTGCCTATCGCTCGGCCTACACGCTTGCCCCGGGACAACCATCGCCCGGGCTGGGCTACCTTCCTGCGTCACACCTGTTATCACGCTCACTCCACCAGATGGGGTCGCATGCCGCCCCGCGACGTTCCCCGAAGGGTCGGTCACGGCTTGGGATGCTTAGCACTCCTGGTTTCGTGTGGGCGGTTCTTCGCCGGTACGGGAATATCAACCCGTTGTCCATCGACTACGCCTGTCGGCCTCGCCTTAGGTCCCGACTTACCCAGGGCAGATTAGCTTGACCCTGGAACCCTTGGTCTTCCGGAGGACGGGTTTCTCACCCGTCTTTCGCTACTCATGCCTGCATTCTCACTCGTGTGCCGTCCACGGCTGGTTTCCACCGCCGCTTCACCCGGCACACGACGCTCTCCTACCCATCACCACGACTGGACCACGAAGGCCTATCGATATGCGGTAATGCCACGACTTCGGTGGCGTGCTTGAGCCCCGTTACATTGTCGGCGCGGAATCACTTGACCAGTGAGCTATTACGCACTCTTTCAAGGGTGGCTGCTTCTAAGCCAACCTCCTGGTTGTCTGTGCAACTCCACATCCTTTCCCACTTAGCACGCGCTTAGGGACCTTAGTCGGTGGTCTGGGTTGTTTCCCTCTCGACGATGAAGCTTATCCCCCACCGTCTCACTGCTGCGCTCTCACTTACCGGCATTCGGAGTTTGGCTGACGTCAGTAACCTGTTGGGGCCCATCGGCCATCCAGTAGCTCTACCTCCGGCAAGAAACACGCAACGCTGCACCTAAATGCATTTCGGAGAGAACCAGCTATCACGAAGTTTGATTGGCCTTTCACCCCTATCCACAGCTCATCCCCTCAGTTTTCAACCTAAGTGGGTTCGGTCCTCCACGACGTCTTACCGTCGCTTCAACCTGGCCATGGATAGATCACTTCGCTTCGGGTCTAGGACCTGCGACTGAATCGCCCTATTCAGACTCGCTTTCGCTACGGCTCCCCCACACGGGTTAACCTCGCCACAGATCACTAACTCGCAGGCTCATTCTTCAAAAGGCACGCCGTCACCCCAACAAGGAGGCTCCGACGGTTTGTAAGCAAACGGTTTCAGGTACTATTTCACTCCCCTCCCGGGGTACTTTTCACCTTTCCCTCACGGTACTTGTCCGCTATCGGTCATCTGGGAGTATTTAGGCTTATCAGGTGGTCCTGACAGATTCACACGGGATTTCTCGGGCCCCGTGCTACTTGGGATACCTCTCCGGCCGGCCAGGCATTTCGACTACGGGACTCACACCCACTCCGGTCCGGCTTTCAATCCGGTTCGTCTATACCTGACGCGTCACCGCGGCTGTCCGGCAGAACAGCCCGAAAGGTCCCACAACCCCGACCATGCAACCCCTGCCGGGTATCACACATGACCGGTTTAGCCTCATCCGCTTTCGCTCGCCACTACTCACGGAATCACGGTTGTTTTCTCTTCCTGTGGGTACTGAGATGTTTCACTTCCCCACGTTCCCTCTACCCGCCCTATATATTCAGGCGGGAGTCACCAGGTCACCACGAAGGGCCTGGCGGGGTTTCCCCATTCGGAAATCCTCGGATCACAGCTCGTTTATCAGCTCCCCGAGGCTTATCGCAGATTACGACGTCCTTCTTCGGCTCCAGATGCCAAGGCATCCACCGTTTGCTCTTAGAAACTTGAAATCACATGAGTTCGAATCGATCGACACACCCCGAAGGGCATGCAGATTGACCAATGAAATACGTCGAACGCACCCCGAAAGG
>NZ_JBVHVX010000051.1:0-2995 GCF_055564615.1 Agromyces sp. NPDC029043
CACGCCGCCGGATACGATTCCACTGCACCCGCGCCCAGCGGGCCAACAACCAGCAATTCCACTGCTGAGCAGTGCCCGGCTAACTTCGAAGAGCCCCTATTGGAGCAGGGAAGTTCGTTTCTGACGGTCAATTACGAGCGCCAGTGGACTGCGTATGCGGCGCTCATGGGACATGAGTACGCAGCTCGGGTAGGCCGGTTGAGCAAGCATGATTTCACGTTGGTGGAGCTGGTGACACTGCTGCGAAACATGTCAGTTCATCGCTCGGCGTCCTCGATCAGGGAGGTTCGTAGGTTGGTGACCGATGATCGGGTAGTGGCTCTGGATGCGTCGCTGGGAGCGGGTGAGTCGTGTTTCGCGAGGTCGACTGGTGTGAGGCCTGCTGGGTTGGGGCATTATCTGGCGGCGGAGAAGCGAAATCCTTATAGCACTGATGAGTACAAGCGACAGCGGACACGGCTGGCGGTGATGTTGGGAAGGATGAAGAAGATGTCAGAGGTGTTGCGGTAGCGCGGCGCAGCCGTGTTACCGCAACCCGCATAAGGGCGCGGGGTCGGCGGTGTGGTGCCGACCCCGCGGGGGTTAGAGATTGAAGAGTTTGGCGATGGTGGACGCCTTGCTGCGGGTGGTGGGGTCGGTGAGTCCGAGGTCCATGAGGGCGATCTGGTCGTCGATAGAGAGGTCGTCGAAGGCGGGATCGCCGAGGTTGCGGATGGCTTCGTAGGCATGTCGGGCTGCGGCGATGGGGTCGGTGCCGTGGATGGTGTTCATTGTGCGTCCTTTGGTTGTGGTCCGCTCTGGCGGCGGGCGTCGAGTCGGGGCAGCCCGACGGGGGTGGCCTGTCAACCCCGGAGAACCTGGTGCGCCGGAGGCCAATTCGGCAGCGAGCGCAGCGAAGCGCGGGATGTCGAATTGGTCGGAGCGCGTGGGCGTAGCGCAGCGGAGAACGCGTGGTAGTCGCCAGGTGTGGGTTGACAGGTCGGGGTCCCCGGTCGGGCATGCTTGGTCGACGTGCGTGCGTGTGTGGTGAGCACCCACGTGGTGTTTGTGGCGGCCGGTCGGGAGTCGGAGCGCTAGCGCAGAGTTCCGGTTGGCCACCGGAGAGCAGAGTGCGGCCGAAGGTCGCTCCGCGTCTGAGGGGGTGAGTGCGGGTTGGACGTTTGGCCGGTCTCACGGCGGAGACCCCCGCTGCCTGACGGCGGTGCGGGGGTCTCGTGTCCAGGGGATTTGCTTAGAGCGCGGCTGATTCGTGCTCGGCGATCTGGTCGTAGCGGATGGTGCCTCGGATGGTGCGGGCGGTGTCCCAGGCGGGTTGGTAGTGCACGCTGACGCTCTTGGGGTTGAGACGGGTGACGGTCATCCAATCTTTGTTGCCGTAGGGGCGGATGCGGTCCCCTTTGGCGATGGTGTCGCGGGTGTGCTGGCCGGCCTTCCCTGTCGCTTGGTGGTGGGCGTGGACGGTGCGCCAGTAGTCGAGCTGGTCGGCCCGTTCGGCCATTCGGGCCTGGATTGCATCGCGGCGGTCGCCGGTGGCTGCTGGGGTGGTCTCGGTGATGCGTTGGCCGTTGCTCAGCCGCGCGACGGTGCGGGTGTGTCCGTCGAGGCTGCGTTGGTCGGCGCGCTGGGCTGCTTCGAGGGTGCTGATGCGATTGACCACCGTTGAAGGGTTATAACGCTGTTTTGTTGCTTGCTCGGCGTTGTCGGCTCGGGCGGCGGTGGTGTCGGCTTGCTGTTGGGCGTCGACGGCGCGAGTGAGGGTGGTGTGGGCTTTGGTGATGGCGCGGCGGTGCCGTTGTTCGCTGTGGTGCCCGACTTTGATCGGTTCGCCTCCTGGCGGGAGTGCGTCGACGGCGCGTTCGTGCGCTGCGGCGGCGGCGTCGGCGGCGGCGGCCTGGCGGTCGGCTTTGGCGTGCAGGGCGGTGGCGCGCTGCTGGTTGCGCGCCGCACGGTCGGCTTCGACTGTTGCGGTGTCGCGGTGGCTGTGATCGATGGCGATGGTGACGGTGTGACCGGCATCTTCTAGGGCGGTCTGGGCGCGGGTGATGCGGCCGGTGTCAGGCCGGCGGTCGCGGCTGCGGGGGATTCCCCACATGCCGAGTCGCGGAAACCATTTGAAGCCGTGGGCCTTGAGGATGGTGTTGGTGCCGTCAGCTTTGCTGGTGCCGTCGACGAGGGTTCCGTCTGCGGGGGTGTGGGTGATCGTGATGTCGCTCATGTCGGTCGCTTTCGGTGGTGTCGAGAGTGTCTCGGTGGCTGGTGGCGCGGGTCGGTCAAGTGCCCCAGTCCCGGTGGGACCGGGGCGGAGGGGCCGCGCTAGTCGAGCGGGTGGAAGACGTGGGCGGTGTCGGTGGTGACTTCTCCGCAGGCGTCGCAGATCCATTCGATGCCGGGTTCGGTGTCGCAGATCGCGATGATGTGACCGACGGTGGAGAGAAAGTCGCGTAGGTCCGCGAGGGAGGCGCTGCTGGGTTCGTGGGCGCTCTCGTCGCCGTAATTGGCGGCGGCGGCGCAGGGTCCGCAGAGAAGGTGCTTGGCGGCGGATGCGATGTCGGTCATGGTGTGCCCCTTTGGGTTTCGGTCTGGGCCTGGTGCCCTGACCTGTACCTCCATTCTATGTCATCAAACATGACATGGCAAGTTGTGGTGTCGGATTCCGTTGGTATGCAACGTCTTTGAGTTGACTCAGCCCCGGACTGGGTCGGTGTGACCTCGTCCGGGGCTGGGTGTTGATTGCGGTGTTACAGATCGCCGTGGCTGCGCCAGTGGGTGATGGCGGCGCGGACGGCGGCCCGGGGAGTGAGGTCGTCGTTGTAGGCGTCGCGCCAAGTCCAGTCGGGCAGGTCGCTGTGGAGGAATCCGGTGTCACGGCGCAGGTAGCTGTCCACGCTGCGCATCCATACTGGCTCTTCGAAGTTAGCCGGGCACTGCTCAGCAGTGGAATTGCTGGTTGTTGGCCCGCTGGGCGCGGGTGCAGTGGAATCGTATCCGGCGGCGT
>NZ_JBVHVX010000052.1:0-2647 GCF_055564615.1 Agromyces sp. NPDC029043
CGGTTGGCTCCGATTGTTGCTGTGGTGCCGCGGCCTGAGCGGGTTCCGTTGTCGTTTGCGCAGCAACGGATGTGGTTCATCAACCAATTCGACCCCGGATCTCCGGCCTACAACATTCCCACTGTCCTGCGCGTGACCGGTCCCCTCGATACCGACGCACTCCGGGCCGCGATCATCGATGTGATCGAGCGACATGAGATCTTGCGTACCACCTTCGCGGCCGACGGCGGACGCCCATATCAGGTGATCCACCCGACGACGGAGATCGCCGAACACCTCGACTGGGTCGCGGTCGAGGACCCGTCGGACATCGTCGACGCGGTGACCACCGGCTTCGATCTCGCCGAGGATTGGCCGATCCGTGTGCGGTTGGCAGGTCGAGGTGGTGACGGCGATGCCGGAGGCGACTCCACGGACCACATCCTGGCCGTGATCACGCACCACATCGCATCCGACGGCGAATCCATGGGGCCGCTGGTCTCCGATCTCCTCCACGCGTATCAGGCCCGACTGGTGGGCCAGGCCCCCGAATTCGCCCCGCTACCGGTGCAGTTCGCCGACTACGCACTGTGGCAGCACCAGGTCCTGGGCTCCGATGTCGAACGGGAATCGGTCATCGGCAGGCAGCTCGACTACTGGCGCACCCAACTCGCGGGGATTCCCGACGTCACCGAACTTCCTGCCGACCGGGCGCGTCCGACCGCCGCGACAGGAATCGGCGGATACATCACCTTCGAGATCCCGGTCGCCGTGGCCGAGCGGATCGCCGCAGTGGCGCAGGAACGCGGGGTGACGCCGTTCATGGTCGTCCACGCCGCCCTCAGCGTCGAGGTCGCCCGGTTGGCAGCCATCGATGACATCGCGCTGGCCACCCCGGTGGGCGGGCGTGGAGACGCGGCCATCGAGCCGTTGATCGGCATGTTCGTCAACACCCTGGTGCTCCGGACTTCCTACGACCCGGACGCGACCTTCACCGAACTCCTCGATCAGGTCCGTGCCGTCGATCTCGAGGCGTTCTCGAATGCGGACGTTCCGTTCGAGACGATCGTCGAGGAGTTGAACCCGAGTCGTTCGGAAGCATTCTCACCGCTCGCGCAGGTGATGTTGTCGTTCGATCCGATCGGCTCGGTGTCCCAGGAGATGTCGCTGCCCGGTGGCGCGACGGTCGCCATGGTCGAGCCGGAGTCGGTGACCGCCCAGCTCGATCTGTCGGTGGTCATCACGCCTTCGGTGGGAGGCCAACCGTGGGCCGGCGCCGTCGTCTACGCCACTGACCTGTTCGACCGATCGACATCGCAGGCCTTCGCGCACCGTCTGGTGTCACTTCTCGATGACCTCACGGCACATCCGGATGCGCCGGTCGGGTCGAGCACGCTGCTCCTCGGCGAGGAACGCCATGATGTGACGGCCGCCGGTCGGGGAGAGCGCCGGGCACTGCCGACGCCGACCGTCACCGAGATGATCGAATCACGAGTCCGCGCGACGTCGGATGCTCGGGCGTTGGTTTGTGGTGATCGTGTGGTGTCGTATGCGGAGTTTGGTGCGCGGGTGTCGGTGGTGGCGCGTGAGTTGCTTGCGCGTGGTGTGGGGCCGGATGTTGCTGTGGGGGTGTGTGTTCCGCGATCGGTGGAGCTGTTGGTGGCGGTGCATGGGATCGTTGCTGCCGGTGGGCAGTATGTGCCGATTGATAGGGCGGCGCCGATGGATCGTGTGCAGTACATGGTCGAGACGGCGGGTGTGTCGACGGTGTTGGTGGTGGCTGGGGGTGTGCCGGAGGGGATCGCCGGTCTCGGTGATCGGGTTGATGTGGTTGTGATCGATGCCGATGAGGTCGTTGATCCGGGTGCGGGGATCATCTCTGATGATGAGCGGGTGCGTCCGATTCGCGCCGATGATGCGATCTACACATTGTTCACGTCGGGATCCACTGGGCGTCCGAAGGGGGTGACGCTGACTCATGAGGCGGTGGTGAATCGGCTGTGGTGGGGGCTTGATGAGCTGCCGATCGATGAGTCGGATGTGGTGGTGCAGAAGACTCCGGCGACCTTCGATTGTTCGGTGCCGGAGTTGTTTGCGCCGTTCATGGTGGGTGCGTCGTTGGTGATTCTCCGGGATGGGGGGCATCTGGAGCCGCGGTATGTCGCCGACGAGATCCGGCGTACCGGGGCGACGATGGTGCATTTCGTGCCGTCGATGTTGTCGGTGTTCCTCGAGGTTGTGGGCGAGGCGGGTGTCCGTGCGTTGGAGTCGGTGCGGATCGTGTCGACGACTGGTGAGGCGTTGCCGCCCGCGGTTGCTGCTCCGGTGCGTGCGTGGTTGCCGAATGTGTTGTTCTACAACTTGTATGGGCCGACCGAGGCTGCTGTGGAGATCACGTTCGAGCGGATCGATGAGGTGATCGAGGGGCAGTCGTCGGTGCCGATCGGTGTGTCGGTGTGGAATTCGTCGGCGGTGGTGTTGGATTCGAGGTTGCGTCCGGTGCCGGCGGGGGTGCCGGGTGAGTTGTATCTGGGTGGGGTGCAGTTGGCGCGTGGGTATGCGTCGCGTCCGGATCTGACGGCGGAGCGGTTTGTGGCGGATCCGTTTGGTGTGCCGGGTGCTCGGTTGTATCGGACGGGTGATCTGGTGCGGTGGCGTGCTGATGGTT
>NZ_JBVHVX010000053.1:0-2537 GCF_055564615.1 Agromyces sp. NPDC029043
CATCAGGAACTGGCCATCGCTGATCGCTGGCGCGCCGACGGCGCAATCATCTTGCATGTCACCCGCGACACTGAGCTGATCGGAGCTGTCAAACTTGCTGATGAGGTGCGTGGGGAATCCCGCCAAGCCGTCGAGGTGCTGCACGCCCGCGGGGTCGAGGTCGTGATGATTACCGGCGACGCCGAAGCGGTCGCGCACACCGTCGCTCACGACCTCGGTATCGATCGGGTGTTCGCCGGTGTACGGCCGGAAGACAAAGCCAGCAAGGTGGCTGAGTTGCAGCACGAAGGACGCAAGGTGGCGATGGTGGGCGACGGCGTCAACGACGCCCCCGCCCTGGCCCAGGCCGATGTGGGCATCGCGATCGGGGCCGGTACCGACGTCGCGATCGCCTCGGCCGGGGTCATCCTCGCCAGCGACGACCCCCGCTCGGTGCTGTCGGTCATCGAGCTGTCGGACGCCAGCTACCGAAAAATGAAGCAGAACCTGTGGTGGGCAGCGGGATACAACCTGATCTCTGTACCGCTGGCCGCTGGAATTCTTGCGCCCATCGGGTTCGTCCTGCCGATGTCGGTCGGAGCGATTCTGATGTCAGCCTCGACGGTCGTGGTCGCACTCAACGCGCAACTGTTACGCCGACTCGACCTGCAGCCAGGCGCGAGTACAGTGCGTGGACTGCAGCACAACCGACCGAGATCCATTGAGAAGGTGAGTCCATGACCGCTGCGTCCGCACCGGGACAATCCTCCACCCCGGAAGAATCCTCTGCCTCGGAACACTCTTCCCACGGTTACATCAGCGATAAGGGCAAATACCTGGCCCGGCTCAAGCGCATCGAGGGGCAATCCCGAGGTATCTATCGGATGGTCGACGAGGAGCAGTACTGCATCGACATCCTGACCCAGATTTCGGCGCTGACCAAGGCGCTGGAGGGGGTCGCGCTGGGTTTGCTCGACGACCATCTCACCCACTGTGTGCTCGATGCCGCCCACGCCGGCGGGGACGAGGCGCAGGAGAAGATCGCTGAAGCCTCGGCGGCCATCGCTCGCCTCGTTCGTTCCTGAGCCACCCACCACGCCGGGTTCGTCACAGGCGTGGTTCGCCGACCCACTGGGGCACCACCGGCCCCGGCGCGGGGGCGTCGGCATCAGCGGCCATCGCCAGAACCACCCCGCGATCGGCCAGCCACTGTGCCGGATCGACGTTGACTCCCGTCGGGTCGAGAACCTCGAAATGCAGATGCGGGCCGGTCGAGACTCCACGGTTGCCCACTGTGGCGATCGATTGGCCCATCCGTACTCGCGCGCCCTGCTCGAGCAGATTCTCGTCGTTGTGGCCGTAGGTGGTGATCGTGCCGTCATCGTGGCGGATCCGCATCCACAACCCGAACCCCTCGGCAGGTCCGGAGGTGATGACTTCCCCGTCAGCCACCGCGACAATGGGCGCGCCCAGATCATTGCCGATATCAATGCCCTGATGGCCCCGTCCGTCACCGAAGGTGGACGTGATCTCGCCCGCAGTCGGCGCCACCGCGCCGCCACTACCGGGCAGCAGCGGTGTCGGCGTTCCGGGTTCCTGCGGTTGGGGGCCATGCGGCTCGTTCGGATCGTGCGGCACGATTGCGGCGATCAGGGTGGCTACCAGCCGAGCCAGCGGTAACGCGTCGATGATCCGGAACCCGTCTATCGGATCAATGAGCGAAAACGTGCCGAAGCACTGCAGTGCGGCTGCACTGCCCGCATCGCCGACACTGCCCGACTGGGCCTGAGCGCCCAGGCAGGACGCCGTCTGCGTGATCGGCTTCCCCAAATTCGCCGCCGCGGCACCACCCAATGCGGCCTTCACCGAGTCCTGCACGATCGCGATCAGCTCCCCGGCCACATGTCCATCGGTCGAGGCCGCCGCCGGTGCGGTGGCGATCACAGGCGCAACGCCCACGCACACCGCCGCTGCCACCCCCAGCGCTTTGGGGCCCCACTGCTGCCCCGCCTTGACCCGTAGCGATGTCAACACCATCTGCATGCGGTCGGACCTTTCCCGCGGACGTCGTAGACCTACGCACGAGTGCCATGCGTGTACCCGCGAGATCACACCACAAGTCACTTGTGCCCCACAAGTCACACGCGGCTCCACTACGAAGCGAACTAATCAGGCATTAGCGGCGTTGTTTGCGCAGTTCACCGCCCGTTTTGTGGGTGCCGGGCAGGCGACTAACTACTATCGGTGTTAGTAGAATTGTTATCGAAGCGCCGCCGGGCGGTGGCGAAGTATCACTCTTGAGGAGGAGATCGATGAGAGTCACACGAACGGGTGTCGTCGTTGCTGCCGCGGCGGCTGTTCTGACAGTGGTGGCCGCGTGTTCGGACACCTCGACTGAGGATCATTCCTCGATGTCGGGGATGGGTACCAGCGCGGCCAGTACCGAATCGTCAGCGGCGGCCTCTGCCGAACACAACAGCGCGGACATCTCGTTCGCCCAGCAGATGATCCCGCACCACACCCAGGCGATCATGATGAGCGACATCCTGTTGGAGAAG
>NZ_JBVHVX010000054.1:0-2463 GCF_055564615.1 Agromyces sp. NPDC029043
CGGGTCACCCTGCGGATCGACGGCGAGTTGATCCACGCGACCAACGGCACCCACCTGATCAAGACGCTACCCAATCCTCTTGACCTAGAGAATATTCGCCGCTTGACCGGAGTTCGGGAAGCCAGCACCCCGCTGCCGCCTGCGCCACCGTCAGGGCCGCAGAGCGTGCAGCGCCGGGTTCCCAAGAGCGGTCAGATCATGGTGGCCGGCCAACGCCTCCGAGTCAGTCCGACCTACGCCGGCACCATCGTCACCATCATCGTCGACGATCACCACCTACGAGTGCTCGACGGCGCCAGAGAACTGTCACTGCACGCACGAACCACCACCAAGACCATTCGCAACTTCAACGCCCACCGGCCCCACCGCCGGTAAGCATCTCCCGAGAACACGACGTCACGCATCTCCTGAGACCGCACACGTCAGCTCATTCAAGCTCACGATGGCCGCGGTCGATCGAGTCTCCTCGTACTCTGCATACGCTCGCTCGATCTTCGAACGTGCTATACAGAAATCCATGGCCGCAGACGCCATCGCTCCTGCGAGCTGCTCCACAGCAGGCGCTCCGTTGGCATCATGTGCGAGAAAGTGCGTCCGCACGATAGTCGATGTTTCCGGAACTGTGACGGCGTCCTCGAACGCCGGCAGGAAGCTGATCAGCGAGCTGCTCGTGCCCCGAGCTAGCTCGAGGAACTGTTCGACGACCGCCGATTCGTCAATCATCACTCACCCTTGATCGCGCAGCACGTCCTCCCGCGACCGGGGAGGCACGTAGGCAGGATATCGGCGCGATAGGACATTCTGGCGGCGCCACTCGCTGGGCGCGCTGATCTGCCGCCCTCCCGGAGGTCGGCAGCCGCATGAGCAGATTGGTGACGTTCGCAGCGAGGGGGTGGGCACCCAGAAAGCCGGTCGTGATGAAACGGATGAGAGGACTCGTCATAGCGGATCTAGAGCGGGCCGTTGGTTCTGGTGTGGTCCGGACCTGAGACCGTGAGCAGCGACCCGAGCAATCGTTCCTCGGCGCGGATAGCCGCAAGCCAAGCTTTCGGCTCAGTGGGGTGCGGTCAATCTCCTCATTGAGTCGAGCCGACGATGTACGTAGGAGGAGAGCGAGAACGCGTCGTAGAAATCGTTCAGAACCTCATCATTGAAGATTCGGCTGGAGTGCGCGCGCGGGTTTCGGAAGTGCCCGTGGATCCCAACGAGCAGGCTTTTAAAGCCGCGGTGCTCGCTGATGTCGGAGTCTGATTCATGGGCGTTGATGGACCAGGCGGGATGCTCGCGATTGGTTCCGAGGACGCCGTCGTAAAGAGCTGCGCCATCACCCGCCAACCCCGTGATGCCGCGGACTCTTGCTGGGATGCTCTTCGACGCTTCCGACATTGCATGAAACAGAGAACGCCCGATGAGTTCCTCGTCGCAGTAGCGGAATAACTCGCTGTGACACCCTCGGCGCCTCAGCTCAGTTTGAAGTCGTCCGGCCAGGGCGGCACCCTCGGAGATGCTGGATGCCTTCGCTCCGGATGCGAGCTTGCCCGCTTCGTTAACTGCGTAGCCGTAGTACACGAGGAACTGGTTGAGCTGGTCGCGCAGCTCGTCGAAACGAGCTGGCTGAGCGGCATACCGGCTAGGATTCATGGCCTTTGCGATGAATCCGCCCATGACGTTGCCGGCTTGCTGTCGAACCTGGACGTTGTAGAGAGTGACGTACAGGCTGTCGCGCTTGTTGCCGCCCGGCTCACGCTGCCTGACTCCCACCATCTGGAGCAAGGAGTCGATCTCGGAACCGGTGAGTCCCGGATGATCTGTCTGCGAAAGCACGTCGCACACGCCCTTGACGAAATCCGGGGTGAAGGGAGCAATCTTCGGGGGCGTTTGTTTGGGCATAGTGGTCGACATCGAGTGGCTCTGCTCTTAGAGGCGACTGACCAAGGTCTGGCGCCTTGCGATTAGGTGTTATGACGTTCTTATCATTTCGGACGTGGGTCGGACTCGGAGACTTGGCCTACTCGTCCTCCATCACAGGCTCGGGTTGCTGACCGTGCCGTCGACGCCACAAGTCGCCCATGTCGTCGGCGAACTGGAGATCGACCCGTACGTCGGCTGCTCCGGGAGCGCTGTACATCACCTCAGCTGACTGATCACGCGCGATCACGTCAGGGTATTTGTCGACCATCTGCTTCTGCGCGTTCTGAAAAAGCGAGGAGAGGCCAGGCGCACTCATAAGGTGATCCGAGAACATCCCACCGTAGGAACCGAGGTTCACCGGAACACCGAACATCCCCGGCGGGTATATCGAGTTGGCGCGAGAGCCGATGGCATCAAGCGTTCCGCTCATCCCACCCGCCAAACCCTCACGGAAGAGTGAGGTTCCCCCCGAACCGTAGAGGCATCGATAATGAGGAGCACGATGCCAGAGAAGCGGAAGAAGTACGACCGGGAGTTTCGTGATGGGGCGGT
>NZ_JBVHVX010000055.1:0-2392 GCF_055564615.1 Agromyces sp. NPDC029043
CAACACGCCACGGTCCACACCCGGAATTCAGTCCTCAGACCACTCATCCGGGCCACTCAACAAGGGACCGCCACCTCACGAAAGATTGAGGTTAGTCCTAGCATCATCCTCGTCTGCCGCGCGTCGAAGCACATTCTCAACTGCCGCTTCATAAGTCCCCACGTGTAACGCCAAACTCATCTTGTAGGCAAGCATTTGCTGCGCATCTCGGGTATCTGGAAGCAGGGAATTAGCAAGCCGCGCAGCAATAGCAGTACGACGCGATTCGGCATCTGGCCAACCCTCGTACTCGCTCGAGTGAAACCACTCAAGCTGGCCGACAGCCTCACCGTTAAATGCCGGGTCGCCGACCGACCGTACAACCGGGCGTGCGCTACTGATGTCGAGCTCGTTTCCGCAGCCACACACCGGGTATGCGGCCTCTCCTGCCTCTTGTAGCGAATACTCATCGGCTCCAACGACGATTCGTGCGTCGCACCGCTCGCACGCGAACCAGAGCGGGTAGCTGAAGCCCGCTACTGGCTGCTCGTCGATCACCAAACCGCCCTTTCTAGGGTTCTCACTCGTGAGCGCCCGGCCGACCGGGATGGAGTTCGGCCTGCGTCGTGGTGTCCTCGGTGCGATCGACGCTGATGGTGACGCGAACGCCAACCTTGTCACCCATCGCGACCAACGCGTCCAGCGAGAATTGAGACAGTCTGCCCGAAATGATCTCTGACACCCGTTTCTGGGTCACACCGAGCTTACCGCCGCCGCAGCGGTCTCCGACCAGCCGAAGTCCGCGATTTGATCGCGCACTGCACGCATCAATGCCCGATCGCACTCGCATGGCGGCCGCCTCGTCGGGATTGTCAGCAATGTCATTCCACAAACTCATCGTCCCTATTCTTCCCATCTCGACACGCAAACGGGGCATGCCGGGCTATCTCACCGTTTCCCCAGGTCACCAGTCCAGAGTTTCACGGCGCGCGGCAGGAGTCCTGGTTCGACGTTTTCGGGCTGTCCGAAGATCGGCTATGCCAGGTGTCCGACACACAACCCGGAATACGACACCATCTCCGGAATCGGTACGACAACTTTCCCGGAATTCGACACCGCGTCCGGAATCCATAGAAGCGAGCCGACACGGAAGCCCGGAATGTCCGATTTAGCCGACAATCATGCCGACACCGAAACCGGAAAACGACAACTTTCGCCGGAACCTACAGTCCGACAGCAGCATTGCTTTATTGTAGGTTCTCATTCCGGTTTGCACTGCGTCCTGGTAATTCTCAGCTACTTTGCATCGTCAAGCGGTGCTGAATTCTCACTCAGTTTGCATTTTCCTACAAGCGTGCAAGCTGCCATATCGAGGCGATCGCGACGCTTGGGCGTGTACGAACTGAGGCAGGCGGCCAAAAGCGCAGGGCGACTCGCACATTTCCGTCACGTGACGAACCGCGGCGTTGCGAGCCCGTCCTGCGCCGGCCTCGCACCGACTGCATGCTTGCCTACGTCGACCATCGATAACGGGAGCATCCGGTGCGGTCGCGTTTCAGCAGGCTTCGAGCACATACTGCGCTAGCCGGGCCTCACAGGCCAGTTCGAGTTGCACGAGCGATCCACGAAACCACCACGCCGACTTTCGAGCTCGAAGCCAGGCTCACCCACGCACAGTTAGGTTCGGCGGTCCACAGATACTCACACTTAACCTTTCCTTAAAAGTGAGATCTCGACATCACCATCGTCGCTAACGCCGATTAGTTGCTGCGCAGGCGCTCGTCAGATGGCGCGAAGGCACCTCGTGGTTCGGCTGCAAATCCTCACTTTTCTGCGAATCGCCAAGGAGCTGAGTTCTCTTCGCCCGTATAGGAGCCGGGCCGGTCGCGATCACCGTGACACGCACCTCGTCGCCGAGGTTGTCGTCGATGACCGTGCCGAAGATGATGTTGGCCTCTTCGTGAGCGGCCTCCTGCACCTGGGCGGCGGCGTTGTGGATCTCGAACAGACCGAGGTCACTACCACCGGCAATCGAGATCAGAACGCCGCGGGCACCTTCCATCGACGCCTCAAGCAGTGGCGAGTTGATGGCAGACTCGACCGCCTTCTTCGCACGACCCCTACCGCGTGCCGATCCGATGCCCATCAACGCGCTACCGGCGTCAATCATGACGCCCTTGACGTCGGCTTGTTTGCGGGCGCTGAGGCGATCGCCGAGCATAGTTGCGGTCGCGCTCACGAGGCACGGCTCCTGGGACTCCACGGTTCGCGCGCCGACCTATGCAGATCAGCCCGTCAACGTTCTCAAGAGGTTTGAAGGCTCTTCCGGATTCAGAGTGCATGCAGTCGTTCTGCGAGTTGGCCGGAGTGGATGAGTGACCGCAAGATGTAGTGGTTGAGGTTGCGGAAGCCG
>NZ_JBVHVX010000056.1:0-2114 GCF_055564615.1 Agromyces sp. NPDC029043
TCGGTGGCCGGCACCATCCTGCACAGCGACAGGGGCAGCCAGTACACCAGCCACGACATGGCCGCAGCATGTAGCACGCACCGCTTGCTGCGCTCAATGGGCGCGACAGGGATCTGCTGGGACAACGCCGGCGCCGAATCGCTGTGGTCAACTGTCAAGCACGAATACTACAAGCGGCACGCGTTCACCACGTACACGAATCTTACTGCAGGACTTGATAATTACATCCGTTTCTACAATCATGACAGGAGGCACAGTTCGCTGGGAATGATCTCGCCTATTGATTTCGAGATCAAGTCACTGACCAGTCAGCAATCAAGCTAACCGTGTCCACTTTTTCGGGGGAACCCCAGACTGAGTTCGGGCGTGGGTGGTGTGGTGATCGGGGTGGTGGCGAGACCGGGTAGGAGCCGCCCTAACCCTCTGGGGGTGTCGTGGTCACGACTTCTGGATGGGGGTGGAAGGCTGTGAAGGCTTTTGGCCGCAATGCTTTTGGAGGACGAGGGAGATGAGGACGTTGCCGAGGTGGTGACGTGCCCCGGAGAGGTCGCCGATCGCAGCGAGGTGGCGGACGAGACCGATGTGTGCGGCGAGGTGGCGGCGTCGGTTCGAGGTGACGCTGAGGTGGTGGGCGCGGTGGAAAAACTGGTGGGTCGAGTATGGCGTGGGTGCTCGGTAGACGTCTCGCATGGCATGCAGATACTGACGACGGTGGTCGTCGGGGGGCGAGTGCGTCTCCTTCGGGTTCTCGGTCACGGCGCATTCCTCGGACTGGTACGCGCAGGCCGGGTCAACCCGCGTCAACTAACTACTATAAAACCTAGTAATTGGCGGCGCGGTCGGTGCCTGAGTTGCGGCGTCACCGACGAACTTCTGGGGCATACTGGCTGGTGGTGCAGGTGGTGGGTCGCCGGGAAGGTGTGTTGAGTGTGGGTCTCAGCGAGCTGACGGCGGGGCGTCGAGGATCGAGGCGAACGATGGGTGAGCATCCATGAGTGCAGCGGTGGTGTTAGTTGTTGCCGCGGGTGTGCTGGGCTGGTTGTGGCCTCGATGGATGGTTCGGGTGCAGGGCCGTATCGATGCTCGTTGGGTGTTGGTGGCCTGGCCGGCCGCGCAGGTCGTGTTTGCGATGTTGTGGGTGGGAGCTGTTGTGACGCTGGCGGTTCCCGGCCATTTCGGCATCCATTCGTTGTCCGAGGTGGTGTCGTGTCTGCGGGTGTTGTCACACGGCGCATCCCCGCGGGTGGAGGCGATCTCCGGTGGCGTGCTGGCGGTGGTGACCGGGGCAGCGATTGTCCGAGCGGTGACGATCGCGGTGCGATCGGCGGTGCGGATGCGTGGTGCTCGTGAGGAGTATCTGCAGTCGTTGCGGTTGGTGGGCGCCCGCAGTGAGCGCTATCCCGACGTGTGGTGGCTCGCCGACGGGCGGCCGATGGCGTTTTGTCTGCCGGGTAAGGATGCCGGGATCGCCGCCACGACTGGGTTACAGGCGGCGTTGTCCGGTGAGGAACTCGATGCCGTCGTTGCCCATGAGCGCGCGCACCGGCGGCAACGTCATCACACCGTGGTGTTGGCGGCCCGCGCTCTCGGGCGTGCGTTTCCGCTGATTCCGTTGTTCAGCCGCGCGGGCCGTGAGGTCGCCGGCTTGGTCGAGCAAGCCGCCGATGCCCGCGCCGCCCAGCTGGTGGGTGCGCGGGCGGTCTGCTCGGCGTTGGGAACGTTGGCCCGTTCGGGGCCCGTGGCGGGCCCGGTGGGTGTGTTGTCGATCAGCGATTCGTCGTCCGTGGGGCCTCGGTTGAGCCGCTTGGACTCCGGTCACCGGTGCCGGTCGCGGCGTCATCATGTGGGTGCCGCCGCGGCGGTGGCTGGTGTGGTGGCGGTACCGACCACGCTGGCGGCATCCGGTGTCGTCGCGGCGATGGTGATCGCGATGTGTGTGTAGCCGAGGCAAACCCGGGCGGGTCGGGCCGCTAGGGGTTGTTGAGAAGCTGCTGCATCCTGGCGATTTCACTTTCCTGGTCAGTGACGATCTGGCGTGCCAGCGCGATCGCCTCGGGCGATTGGCCGTCTTGAATCTCGGTCTTGGCCATGGCGATGGCGCCGCGGTGGTGTTC
>NZ_JBVHVX010000057.1:0-2044 GCF_055564615.1 Agromyces sp. NPDC029043
AAGACCATTCGCAACTTCAACGCCCACCGGCCCCACCGCCGGTAAGCATCTCCCGAGAACACGACGTCACGCATCTCCTGAGACCGCACACGTCACCGTGGTTCGATCGCATCGTCGAGACATTGTGATGCGGAAATTCCGGCGCGTCGCCGAGGTCGACGTCGTGAACGGACGAGGCGGTGACGGAGGCGTGGACGTCTCCGTCACTTACCCCGACGGCCGGCTCGTTATCTACCAGTTGAAGTATTACCCCGAGGGCATGTCCGGCGGGTTCGTGGGACGTCGAGACAAAGTCAAGAAGTCCTTCGTGCGGGCGGTGAAGGAACAGGAGCCGCACGAATGGGTTCTGGTAGCCCCATGCAGCAACTTCACCACCCCCGAGAAGGGCTACATAAGACGCCTGCCCGAAGCCTTCACTCCAGCGGGGAAACGTCGACCCACTGTGGGATGGATGGGTCGCGCAGAGCTCAATCAGATGCTCATCGACTATCCCGAAGTGGACCGATGGTTGACGCTCAACCACTACCGACGCACCCGGCAGATCTTCGAGCAGGAACAGACCGCAGCCCAGCGGTTGGAATGCTAATGGAGATCCGGTTCCTCGAGGACGGTGAAGTCGTAGCCGCCGAGGAAGGAACGGTCACGGAGGTCCGCCAAGGAACTCACGGCTTAACCAGCGTGATGTCGTTCTGTGGGAGCCGGCTCACGGTGGCCGCAGAGATTCCGTATCGAGCCACGTCCGGCCAAGCGTCGTCGATGGACGTCGGATACAAGATTCGCGGGCTCAGTCCGCGCTCTGTCGCCGAACTGTTCAAAGTTCTTCTCGGCCTTCGCACATCCAAAGAGGTCGAGTTCCACATCGACGGCCGATTCCTGACCAAATACGGCCGATCTAGCGACGAAGTTGACAACGAAGACCCCGACTTGAAAGAGCAACTCATGGTCTACCGGTTCGCTGAGGACCTGGCCGCAGTCCTCGCATATACAAGGCAGAGCATGACGCTTCCCAACGGCTTCAGTGGGAACGACCGGGTCCATGCCCGGGTTGCCCGACTGCTACTTGATGGCCACATTGTGGCCTCGGCCCTGGCGCGAGGAGTCCGCGGACGCCTTCCCGACAGCGCTGAGCCCACCCAGGAGATCCGCAACACCCTGACAGAACGACGAAACATCCACTGGCCGGCTGGCCGGTACACCGCTCCGATCGTGGGCCGGAACTTTGACCTTCAAACGCTGGGAGATCTGCTCTGGACTCCACGCCGGCGACCACCGCCGGTCGGCACGGTGCGGCTTGTTGAGCCCCTTCCACGGTGGTGGCGTGGGGCCCGCAGCGATCGTGCCATCGGGACGGCGGACAACGCCGGCCAGGCGGTGCTGTACGTACTCCCGCAACTCGACGTGGGCCACGAGCTTCGCTGTTTTCGGGCGCTTGGCGGCCTGCTGGGCTTTCCACTGCGCCACCAACGCCCGATACTCAAGCTTCCCGCTCCTGGTTGCGGCGTTGCGCCGTAGCTCACGCGAGATCGTGGCCGGACTGCGCCCGATCCGCCGTGCGATCTCACGCACCCCACAATCCTGAACGCGAAGCAGCGCGATCTCTTCCCGTTCCGCGAAGGATAGATAGCGGCCCGAAGGCTCATCCAGACTCAGCGGCCTCATACCGCCAGCGTGGCGGAACCACCGTGTACCCACCGGCACCGACACACCGACAGCGATCGATGCCTGCGCCGTGCTCACCCCCGTCGCGACCACCCGCCAAAACTCACGTTGCACCTGCCGCGACGGCTCCGGCCGCCCCGGCGATCGCATCGCCGGCCGAAGTGCACGATCAGCACGCCACTGTCGACGAACACCTACCGGCACATCGCTGGTCTTCCTGCTCCAGTCCGCTGTAACCACGCCGCACACCTCCGAGAATCAGGGTGTTGCGACGACCAGTTGAATCCGCCCGTCGACCCACGATCGGTGTGGAAAATCAGCTTCTGCGCATCGTCATCACGCCATATCGCCTGCATACCGCCCCGCGTGGCGACCGCCATCTCGA
>NZ_JBVHVX010000058.1:0-2044 GCF_055564615.1 Agromyces sp. NPDC029043
CCCGGACGAAGTTGAAGCCGAGTGGTTCGATCAATGTCGAGCCGCGTGAACAGATAGTGAAGATCCCATCGTCCACGACTCGCCGGGCGGGTCAGGGGTTCTCCTTGCTCTTGGTGGGGTGGTCAGTAGAGGGCGCCGGTTTCGCGGCGGCCGGCGGCGCGGTCCTGGCGGTTGGCCTGGCGCTTGGCGGCGCGGATGGTGTGCGGGTTCTGGTGGGCGCGGCTGGCGCGGCTGAACACGTCGCGCTGGGTGCCGTTGCGGGTCTGGCGGGCCATCGGGGTTCCTCCTGCGGGCGGCTGGTTTGTTTGACACCTGCCACGTCTTTGCCGTCGGGAGGCCGGTGCAAGGGTGTTTACAGTCGAAAAAGTCATCCGGACCGCAGGTCTGAAACCCGTAGGGCGGATTAGTTTTTCGCGGCCCTTGTCGCCGTGCCGACCAGAGGTAAGAGACTGGAAGGGGGCAACAAACCCCCGACGTGTGCGGCGGTAGCCGCACACAATTCGAGTCCGGCCCGTGGGCCGGTCCTTCTGGGTCTCCGGGCGCCAGCTCGGACAACAGGGCTGTTCGGCGTAGCCGATCCGCTGCGCCGGCCGTTACCGTGGGGGCATGTCTTCTGTTGAGCGTGCTGTGGCTGAGCTGTGGGTGCCGTTGCCGTCTGAGGTTCGGGCGGTGGTTGAGGGGCGTTCGCGCGCTGCGACTTCGCGGGTTGATCTGTGGTGGCGGGATGCGATGCCGCCGGGGGTGGAGGCTCAGATTCTCTGAGCCTCCACCTGGGCCGCCGCTCTAGGCGAAGTCCTCGGGGGTGGGGAAGTGGCCGCCGAACAGTTCATCGGCCTTATCGGGGTCGGGGAGAACCACGTCCCGGAGTTTGTCGGGGTTGACTCCGGCCCGTAGTGCCTGGTCGAGCAGGTGGGCGAGGGTCGGGAGTCCGCCGGTCTCGGTGATGTAGTCGAAGATGATGCCGGTCATCGCGCCGTTTCCGTTGAGGTAGTAGCAGGCGGCTGCGAGGGTGAGGACGTTCGCGCGGTCCACTCCGCGTAGGGGGCGGGCGATTTCGACGAACACTGCTGCGGCGGCGAGTGCGTCGTAGGCGGCGGTGCGTAGCAGGGCGTCCCGGTAGGCGACGTGGCGGCGGATCATGGCCGCGACCTGCGCGGACAGTTCGCGGGGGATTTCGGTGGGCCAGTTCACGATTACCGAGACGATCGCCTTGGCGGCGAGTTCGGGCTGTAGCTCGGCATCGGAATTCGTGGTGTCGATGGGGTCGGTGGTAGCAAGGCTTTCGCGCATCGCCTCACGGGACTGGGCGACGGGCTGCCCGGTCAGTATCCGGTTGGCGCTGGCGGGGCTTTCGCGGTAGTCGCCGCTGGTTCCGGTGTCGCCGGTGATGAGGTCGCGGTAGGTGCTGGGCTGGTCGCAGCGGGCGACGATGAGGCGGCGGTCGGTCTCGATGCCGTGACGCATGAGGGCATCGCTCATGGTGCGGACGGCGGCGGTTGCGATGTTCTCGTCCTCGGTGATCGCGATAACGACGGCGGTCGAGACGCTGTGGGTCTGCATCACTTCGGCGAGGTAGTCGGCCATGCTGTCGACTCCGCTGATGTCGTGGCGGGCGGTCATGGCGATCTTGTCGCCGTTCACGCCGATGACCAGGATCGAGTCGGCGGGCACGAATCCGAGCAGTCCGGGGATCGCGGCGATGAGGTTTGCGTGGGTGATAGTGCGCAACATGGCAGGCCCTCCTAAGTGGTCGGCCCTGGCGGGCCGGTGCTTTGCTTGACACCTGCCATCTCTGACTGGCGGGAGGTCGGTGCAAGGGAGGAAGCGAAAAAGTCATCCGGGCCGCAGGCCTGAAACCCGCAGGGCGGATTAGTTTTTCGCGGCCCTTGTCGCCGCGCCGACCAGAAGTTGGAGAATGGAAGGGGTCAGCAAAGCAGGCCCTTCAAACAGGGGGTGTCAGATGTTCTGTGTAAGTCCAGTGCTCATCAGTGAGAGGAAGATCTATGAGCATGGCGTTAGACAATCAGGAGCAGGAGGACGGTCA
>NZ_JBVHVX010000059.1:0-1955 GCF_055564615.1 Agromyces sp. NPDC029043
CGCCCACGATCCCGTGCCACTGTCGCCCAACTCTCCTTCGGTCATTCCCACCGTAGTGGCGGGAACCACCGTCCGCGACACGCCGGTCAGGTCACTCAGCGTCTCCGCCCCCACCGAAGCTCAACCCACCTCCACCCATTGATTACCCTAGGGGGGTATGGTATAAAGGTGGTGTGGCGAGACGCCACAGCGACAGGCCTCCTGAGGGTCGTCGGCACCACTGCTGTACCGAAAGGGCACATCTCATGAGCACATCGACAGTGATCGTCTCCGGAATGACGTGTGGGCACTGCGCGTCGTCGGTGCGTGAAGAAGTCGGAGCACTGGCCGGCGTGACCGACGTCGAGGTCGACGTGGCCAGCGGGCAAGTCACCATCTCCAGCTCGGCCCCGATCGAGCCCGACGCGATCCGCGTCGCGGTCGAAGAGGCCGGCTACCACCTGGCGCAGTAGCAGATGAGGGGCTGAAGTGTCTGCCCACTGGCGACTTCAGCCCTTCTCCGGGCGGCGTGTGTGTCGCCACCACCGATGACAGGAATCCAGCGATGAATGTTCCAACCAAGCTCGGCGTCTTCGCTGCGGCTCTGCTGATAGTTTTCGCCGCGGCCTATGCCATCGCCGCGGGTGTCGCACCCGATCGGCCACGACCGTCGTCGGCCGAGTCCACCCATGTCGGCCACACTGCCCAACCGTCATCATCTGCGTCCCCCGGTGCCGATCAGGTTCGCGGGGTTTCGCTGGCAGCAGGCGGCTTCATCCTGGGAAATGTGGTGGCACCCCATGCGCCCGGGATGCAAGCACCGCTGAGCTTTGAGATCCTCGACGCCGCCGGGGCCGCGGTCACCGACTTCGCCACCGAGCACGACAAGCAGCTGCACCTGATCGTCGTCCGCGCGGATGGCGCCTACTTTCGACACGTGCACCCCACTCTCTCGCCCGAAGGGCGCTGGTCGCTGCCCTGGCAGTGGGCGACGGGAGGCAGCTACCGGATCTATGCCGACTTCGTGCCCGCCGCCACCGGTCAACCCCTCACCCTGACCAGCACCGTCGAAGTCAGCGGTGACTACCAGCCGGCCCCAGCCGCCGCCGAATCACGACAGTCATCCGTCGACGGGTTCGACATCGAGCTGGCCGGGCACCTGCGCGCGGGAGCCGAGTCCGAATTGACCGTCACCGTGCGGCGAGCAGGACAACCGGTCACTACCTTGCAGCCGTATCTGGGCGCTTTCGGTCACTTGGTGGCTCTGCGTCAGGGCGACCTGGCCTACCTGCATGTTCACCCTGAGGGCGCGGCACCGACCGCCGGTCAACTCGCGGGACCACAGGTCCGCTTCGCCACCACCGCCCCCACCCCGGGCCGCTATCTGCTCTACCTCGACTTCCAGGTCGACGGCGCTGTGCACACCGCCACCTTCGTTCTCGACGCCCCCACCGGCGCCCCGGCCCCGACAACCAACTCCACGGCCCCCTCGGCCGATCCGCACGCCGGACACTAACTCGCTAACCAGCGCCACCCCGGGGCCACTGCACCGAGGCACTGCGCCGAGGCGCTCACCCTTCGAGGAACTTCCCCATGACCACCTCAGCTCCGATCCACCCACCTGCGGCCACCGCCGAGCAGACAGGCACCGTCGATGTCGAACTCGCCGTGTCGGGCATGACGTGTGCCTCGTGCGCGGCACGCATCGAACGCACACTGAACAAACTCGACGGAGTGAGCGCCTCGGTGAACTACGCCACCGAAAAAGCTCACGTCAGCGCACGCGCCGGTGTCGACCCCAACCTGCTGATCGAGACCATCGAACAGGCCGGGTACCGCGCTGCGCTGCCCGCCATTCCCACAGGCGCCGACCCCGACGACGACCCTTCGGACGACGACGGGGAGCTCGTGGCCTTGCGTCACCGACTGATCGGTGCGGTGGTTCTCTCGGTACCGGTGATCGCGCTGGCAATGGT
>NZ_JBVHVX010000060.1:0-1799 GCF_055564615.1 Agromyces sp. NPDC029043
TCGTGTGACTCTCATCGATCTCCTCCTCAAGAGTGATACTTCGCCACCGCCCGGCGGCGCTTCGATAACAATTCTACTAACACCGATAGTAGTTACTCGCCTGTCCGGTGCCCACAAAACGGGCGGTGAACTGCGCAAACAACGCCGCTAATGCCCGATTAGTTCGCTTCGTAGTGGAGCCGCGTGTGACTGGTGGGGCACAAGTGACTTGTGGTGTGATCTCGCGGGTACACGCATGGCACTAGTGCGTGGGTCTACGACGTCCGTGGGGAAGGTGCGACCGCATGCAGATGGTGTTGACATCGCTACGGGTCAAGGCGGGGCAGCGGTGGGGCCCCAAGGCGCTGGGGGTGGCGGTGGCGGTGTGTGTGGGCGTTGCGCCTGTGATCGCCACCGCACCGGCGGCGGCCTCGACCGATGGACATGTGGCCGGGGAGTTGATCGCGATCGTGCAGGACTCGGTGAAGGCCGCATTGGGTGGTGCTGCAGCGGCGAGTTTGGGGGAGCCGATCACGCAGGCGGCGTCCTGCCTGGGCGCTCAGGCCCAGTCGGGCAGTGTCGGCGATGCGGGCAGTGTGAGCGCGCTGCAGTGCTTCGGAACGTTTTCGCGCATCGATCCGATAGACGGGTTCCGGATCATCGACGCGTTACCGCTGGCCCGGCTGGTGGCCACCCTGATCGCCGCGATCGTGCCGCACGATCCGAACGAGCCGCATGGCCCCCAACCGCAGGAACCCGGAACGCCGACGCCGCTGCTGCCCGGTAGTGGCGGCGCGGTGGCGCCGACTGCGGGTGAGATCACGTCCACCTTCGGTGACGGACGGGGCCATCAGGGCATTGATATCGGTAATGATCTGGGTGCGCCGATTGTCGCTGTGGCTGACGGGGAAGTCATCACCTCCGGACCCGCTGAGGGGTTCGGGTTGTGGATGCGGATCCGCCACGATGACGGCACGATCACCACCTACGGCCACAACGACGAGAATCTGCTCGAGCAGGGCGCGCGAGTACGGATGGGGCAATCGATCGCCACGGTGGGCAACCGTGGGGTGTCGACCGGCCCGCATCTGCATTTCGAGGTTCTCGATCCGACGGGAGTCAACGTTGATCCGGCACAGTGGCTGGCCGATCGTGGGGTGGTTCTGGCGATGGCCGCTGATGCCGACGCCCCCGCGCCGGGGCCGGTGGTGCCCCAGTGGGTCGGCGAACGACGCCTGTGACGAGCCAGCGCGGTGTGGTGGGTCAGGAACGAACGAGGCGAGCGATGGCCGCCGAGGCTTCAGCGATCTTCTCCTGTGCCTCGTCGCCGCCGGAGTGGGCGGCATCGAGCACGCAGTGGGTGAGGTGGTCGTCGAGCAAGCCCAGCGCCACCCCCTCCAGTGCCTTGGTCAGCGCCGAGATCTGGGTCAGGATGTCGATGCAGTACTGCTCCTCATCGACCATCCGGTGGATACCTCGGGATTGGCCTTCGATGCGCTTGAGCCGGGCCAGGTATTTGCCCTTGTCGCTGATGTAACCGTGGGAGGAGTGTTCCGGTGCGGAGGAGTTTCCCGGGGCGGAGGCAGTGGTCATGGACTCACCTTCTCAGTGGATCGCGGTCGGTTGTGCTGCAGTGCACGCACTGTACTCGCGCCTGGGTGCAGGTCGAGTCGGCGCAGCAGTTGCGCGTTGAGTGCGACCACGACCGTCGAGGCTGACATCAGGATCGCTCCGACCGACATCGGCAGGACGAACCCGATGGGCGCAAGAATTCCAGCGGCCAGCGGTACAGAGATCAGGTTGTATCCCGCTGCCCACCA
>NZ_JBVHVX010000061.1:0-1687 GCF_055564615.1 Agromyces sp. NPDC029043
CTAACCTCAATCTTTCGTGAGGTGGCGGTCCCTTGTTGAGTGGCCCGGATGAGTGGTCTGAGGACTGAATTCCGGGTGTGGACCGTGGCGTGTTGCCCGAGGCGTCGGTGGGCGTCGGGGTTCACGGTCCCGAGGTGAAGCATCCTTTCTGGATCGATGATCGGATCGGGCCTGGTGGTCAGGCCGGCGCGGGAAGCGCTGCGAGTCTGGCTATTCCGTCGAGCAGGAGGTCGACGTGGGGTGCGTGGGCAGCGAGTTTCAACCGGGTTCGCCGCGCGTGGCGGGTGATCTTGGCGGCGATCGCGAACAGGCGATGGCGCAGTCGTTTGGGTTCCCACCGGCGGGCGGGGTGATCGGTGAACGCGAGCATCTGGGTCCAGGCGATCAAGTCGCAGGCGAGCATCACGATGGCACACCAGATGCGGTTGGCGTCGAATCCGTGCAACGGAAGGTTCGTCAGGCCACAGTCTTTGGCCGTGCGGATACGATCTTCGCAGCGTGCCCGACGCCGGTGACGTAGCTCGAGTGTGGCGAGTTGACCACGGCTGGTGTTGGTGGCAAATGCGGTGAGCCGCAACCCATCGTGGTCGGTGAACCGTAACTGCGCACCGGGATGCGGGCGCTCCTTGCGGACGATCACCCGCATCCCGGCAGGCCAGCCCGCCAGGTCGATCAGCCCGGTCAACTCGGCCACCCATGCCCCGTCGCGTTGCACGCCGTCAGCGTCGTAGGCCGGCGTCCACGCCTCGGGGCTGATGCGGTCGATAGCGGCCGCGGTCGTCTCGGTCAGTCCGAACCCCACCGAGTAGGCCAGGCGCCGGCGGGTGAGGTAGTCGAGGAATTCGTGGGTGCCGCCGGCTGAGTCGGTACGCACCAGCACCGACTTACCGACCCGATACCCGTGCACCTGCGGTAGCTGCTCGAGTGCGGCGGCGGTGACCGCGATGTGATCGGCAGCTGTGTTTGCACCAGCATTACCCGGTCGCAACTCGATCGCCAGGGGTTCGCCGGTGCCCTCGCTGCCGTGATCGACAAACGCGCACAACGGGTGAAACCCGAACCCCCGCTTGTAGGTTGGTGCCGCATCCTCTTTCTCTGAATGCGCAGTGACCAAGGTGGCGTCGAGGTCGAGGATCATCGGATCATCGACGTCGACGTCATGATCGGGAGCAGCGGTACCGGCTGCCGACCAGCACGCTGCCCGCGCGCCAGCGCGGGCAGTCGTGATCGCCGACAGTGCCGCCGGCGCATCGTCAGCCAACGTCGAGATCAGTCGTGACACCGTGGGGTCAGAGGCGACCTGACCGAACACCGCCGGGTCGGCGCGCAACTGGTTGATGTCAGCCAAACAGTCGCCACCGATCACGACGGCCACGGCCAGATCAGCGATGATCTTGCCCGGGTCATGGGTCGCAAGGGGTTTACGCCACGGCGCCAACGCTTCGGACAATCGGCTGGTCAGACCCGTTTTCTCCGCGGCCCGCAGGACCACCGTGGCGCCGGCGTGCGACACCACCCCGGTTCCGGTGCCATCTGCAGACAGCATGGGGTAGGGCGACGTAGACTTACTCACCTGAATGGTGCTCCTCGATCTGGTCCGATTGATACCTTCGCAAGTTCAATCATCCCAGGTCAGGGCACCATTCTTCATTCACGACACGAAAAAGCGTGAAAGCCCGAGGCTAAG
>NZ_JBVHVX010000062.1:0-1597 GCF_055564615.1 Agromyces sp. NPDC029043
CCCTGTCTGTCAGGGTGAGTTGAGACCAACGCTTCGTAGCAACCCCTCGTTTGACAGGGCGAGATCAGGATGAGTATCGATGTCTGTTTCAACTATCACCGGCCCGGATAATGGGGTGATGAGCAGTTATGAGTCACCCTCCGGTGGGGACGGGCCGCGGCGGCGCCGCAGCTTCACCGCCGAGGACAAGCTGCGGTACCTCGCGGCATACGAGAAGGCGTGCGAAACCGGCGAGGGTGGTGCGTATCTGCGGCGTGAGGGCTTGTATTCGTCGTTGATGAGTGAGTGGCGCCGGCTGCGTGATGCCGGTGTCCTCGGAGCCGATGACGCGGCGGTGTCGCGGGCGCCTCGCCGGTCGGGGTTGACCGCCGAGCAGGCCGAGATCGCCCGGTTGAAAAAGGAACTGGCCCAAGCCAATTCCAAGTTGGAAACCACCCAGACCGCACTGGATATCATGGGAAAAGCGCACGCGCTCTTGGAGCAGATCTCCGAGAGCGCGGATTCCGAGCCCAAGCGCGGCAAGCGTTGATGGACGCTTTCGACGAGCTGACCGAGGTAGGGACCACCGGACGGGCCGCCGCGCGGCTGACGGGCATGTCACGGGCCACCATGGCCCGCCGTGCCACCACTATCGATGATTCCGGTGGCAGCGTCGCCGAACCGGATCGGGACCGAGGCGAGCCCGTGAACAAACTCGACGATGTCGAACGCGAGCAGGTGTTGGCGGTGCTCAACAGTGACCGGTTCGTCGATGCCGCACCGACCCAGGTGTATGCGACGTTGCTGGCCGAGGGCTGCTACCTGTGTTCGATCTCCACGATGTACCGCATCCTGGGCGCCAACCAGCAGGTCAAAGAGCGTCGGCGGCTGGCCAAGCATCGCTCGAAGGCGATCCCGGAGCTGGTGGCGACCGCACCCCGGCAGGTCTACACCTGGGACATCACCAAGCTCGCCGGCCCACAACGCGGCGTGTACTACGACGCCTACGTGATGATCGACATCTACTCCCGCTACATCGTCGGGGTTCACGTCCACACCCACGAGTCCGGGCCGCTCGCGAAAAACATGATGTGCGAGGTGTTCGGGGTGCACGGCATCCCGCAGGTCGTGCACGCCGACCGGGGCACCTCGATGACATCGAAGACTGTCACCGAGTTGCTCGCCGATCTGAATGTGACCCGATCGCATTCGCGCCCACGGGTGTCCAACGACAACCCGTTCAGCGAATCCTGGTTCAAGACAATGAAATACGCGCCAGTCTTCCCGGCAAGGTTCGGGTCGATCCAGCATGCGCGAGAGTTCATGGCAGCGTTCACCAACTGGTACAACCACGACCACCACCACAGCGGCATCGGCCTGCACACACCCGCCGACGTGCACCACGGCCACGCGCCAACCGTCGCCGCGCAACGCTCGGCCACCCTCGCCGAGGCCCGCCGCGCCAATCCCGAACGATTCGGACCCATCGACCCCGCCCCGAAGATCCTCGAGCTGCCCGCAGCCGCCTGGATCAACAAACCCGAACCAGAGGAGCAACAACCGGCGAATCCGGCAGCCGCCTAACACTCACTGGTCTCAAACCCCTTGACAAGTTCCG
>NZ_JBVHVX010000063.1:0-1356 GCF_055564615.1 Agromyces sp. NPDC029043
CGGATTCCGCAACCTCGGCCACTACATCTTGCGGTCACTCATCCACTCCGGCGGCCTGGCACAACACCTCGATGCACTCTGAATCCGGAAGAGCCACCAAACTGTCGCAAGAGTGGACATTTCGCCACCGTGCGCTACACCTCAGAACAACCACGAGCACCCATCACCGAGCGATCTTCCACACAGCGCAACAATGGCTGTCGACCGCGACAGGAGCAGCGTACGGTCGCGACCAGTAGCTCACCCGCCTATCGGAGCGTCAGTTGTAGAGATCGTCCAGTTGCTCGATGGTCTTGCCTGACGCGTCACCGATGATATCCATGATCGTCGGATAGACCCGCGACTTCGGGCTGACGATCGAGGTGTGATCCTCGCCGGTCGCGATCACCAGGTCCCCGATACCGTTCACCTTCTCCACCGCGTCGATGTAGCGCTCCGAGTTCGTGGGAGGGACGATGGTGTCCTTGTCGCCGTGGATCGCGATCACCGGCATCTCCGGGTCGATGTTCTGGATCGGATCGACCGAGGTGTACCGGTCGGGCACCTGCGCCGGCGTCCCGCCGAGGGCCGTCACGATCCGATCATCGCCGTGGCGCACCGCGTAGATCATGTCCAGCGGACCGGCCAAGGACACGACCCGTGTGGGCCGGAACTTCGGCTCCGACCCGACCTCATTCGCGTTCAGTTTGTTGCGCGTGCCCGCCCACACCGCGAGCTGGGCGCCGGCGCTGTGGCCGACGACGAGTTCGTCGTCGGTCGTGATCTCGGGGTGCTTCTTATCGATCTCGGGGACGAGGTCGAGTGCGTCGGCGACATCGGTAAACGTCGTCGGCCAGCCGCCGCCGGAACCGACGCGACGGTACTCGATATTGTAGACCGCCATGCCGCGGCGGGCGAGGTCTGCGGCGTAGAAACTCATCGTGTCGAACCCGATGTGCGACTGCCAACTGCCACCGTGGATCAGCACGACCAACGGGACGGTGTCGACGGCGTGAGTGCCGGTCCGCAGGTAGAAGGGCTCTTCCGGATTCAGAGTGCATCGAGGTGTTGTGCCAGGCCGCCGGAGTGGATGAGTGATCGCAAGATGTAGTGGCCGAGGTTGCGGAATCCGAGCGCGATGCCGCGGAGGTGTTCCAAACGGCCGTTGATGGCTTCCACGGGTCCGTTGGAGGCGCCGGTGTCGAAGTAGGCCAAGGTCTCGTTCCGGCGGGCCCACAACGAGCGGCCGAGTTGGGCGAGTTCGGCCAATTCTTTCGGCACACCGGTGTGGATGCGTTTGAGCAGCTTGTACATCGCGATCTTCCCGTCACGCTTGTGCGGCTGGTCGTAGGCGTCGATCAGGTCTTGATAGACGGC
>NZ_JBVHVX010000064.1:0-1343 GCF_055564615.1 Agromyces sp. NPDC029043
CGTTTGACCTGCTTGACCAGGCGGTTGTAACCCTCGGTCCGCGCGTTGGTCAGCCCGGTATGCAGGAACGCCAGGATCGCTGGCCACCAGGTCTCGATAGTGGTCGCCAACCGGGTGACCTCGGGGATCTGGGTGTCGGCACACCAGCTGTAGAACCGGTAGAGACGGGCGCGGATCTCGGCATCATCGACGCCGTCACGAGCGGCGGCAAGCAGTGTGCGGAGCTCTTCTTTGGCGATGTATGCGGCCAAGATCTGGCCGGTTGGATCGTTGTCGATCAAGGCGTTCCACATCTTCGCAAATGATTTGTCCGACAGACGTTCCCGCGATGTCAGCAGCCGTCTCCGGTTGGCCCATTCCGGGTCCTGTTTGCGTCCGCGGCGGCCGTGGGCATCGAAGGTGACCCGGCGACGCACCGCGGTGACCATGTCGTTGGCCAACTTGACCAGATGGAAGTGATCGACCACCACCTGCGCGTTCGGCAACAGCGTTTCGGTGACTGCGGCGGCGTAGGCGGCCGACGGGTCGATGACCACATGCGTCACCGCGTGGCGGAACTGCGAGGTCTGCTCGCAGAGCCAGTCGGTGACCGCTGCACTGGTGCGGCCCTCGACCTGGCCGAGTAGGCCCTGAGCGCCGCCGAGATCGACGAACCCGGTGTCCCAAGGGTCGGTGCGTAGCCAGGAGCGGCCGGCGGCATCACGCGTCCAGCGGGGCTTGCCGCGGCGGGTCTCGTCAATACCGAGCACCAGCACCGGTTTCGGGTCGGTCAAGACCTCCTCGGCGTGGGCAGCGAACGCGGCGTGCGCGGTCGGCCACGACACGCCCGCCCCGGCGGCCACCTCGGCTACCGAGCGGGCTGCCTCACCGATGCTGCGCCCGATCTGGGTCCGCAGCCTGGTGGTGGTGCGTCGTCGTGGCGGTACCTGCGGGATCGATTCGGTGAACGAGCGACGCTCACAGTCCGAGTTACGGCAGTAGTAGCGTGTCTTGTTCCACCGCAACTGAATTGGCGTATCTCCGTAGCGGATGTCGCGTGGCCTGGTTGTCGCGTGGCCCTTCACCGAACTCGAAGCAATCCGACAGTCCGGACACCTCGCCGCAGCCCGATCGGCCGTCACGACATCAACGATCCGAGATCCATCGGCGCGCCGAGAAACCCCGACGACCTCCATTCCTTCCAACCCCAACAACAACGACGTAGCATCGGCCATGCCCCTGGTACTCCTTCACCGAAATCCTGAATGCTTCGCAACATCCAGATTTCCGGAGACCAGGGGCGTCTTACCTCAACGACACACCGGCACGCTGACCAGGCATTGCCCCCTCAAGCTCGAAGAGCC
>NZ_JBVHVX010000065.1:0-1327 GCF_055564615.1 Agromyces sp. NPDC029043
TCGATGACGGTGGGCTCACCCTTGGTCAGGGTTCCGGTCTTGTCGAACAGCACCGCATCCACAGTGCGCATGGCCTCAAGTGCCAACCGGTCTTTAACCAGCACGCCGCCGCGGGCGGCGCGTTCGGTGGCAATGGCCACCACCAGGGGGATAGCCAAGCCGAGTGCGTGCGGGCAGGCGATGACCAGCACGGTGATGGTACGAATCACCGCCTGGTCGGGTTGACCGATGACCGTCCACACGATGGCGGTGATGATCGCTGAGCCGAGCGCGAACCAGAACAGCAGCGCTGCGGCGGAATCGGCCAACCGCTGGGCGCGGGAGGTGGAGTTCTGCGCGTCTGCCACCAGGCGCTGAATCCCGGCCAGCGCCGTGTCGTCGCCGGTGGCGGTGATCTGGACCCGCAGCCCCGAGTCGGTGGCCACCGTGCCGGCCACCACCTGATCGCCGATGCCGCGGCGCACCGTGCGCGATTCTCCGGTGACCATGGATTCATCGAGCTCGGCCGAGCCGTCCACGACGCGACCGTCGGCCGGGACGCTGGCCCCGGGGCGCACGATCACCACATCTCCGACCTGCAGCTCACTGGGAGCAACGGTGGTGATGTGGTCGCCCTCGACGCGTTCGGCCTCATCGGGCAGCAGCGCGGCCAGCGAGTCCAGGGCCGAAGTTGTCTGGGCCAACGACCGCATCTCGATCCAATGCCCCAACAGCATGATCACGATGAGCAGGGCCAGTTCCCACCAGAAGTCCAGTTCATGGTGCAACACACCGATGCTCGCACCCCAGGACGCCACGAAGGCCACCGTGATCGCCAAGGCGATCAACAGCATCATTCCCGGTGCGCGCGACCGCAGTTCTGCAGAGGCGCCTACCAGGAACGGCCGCCCACCCCAGCAGTACATCACCGTACCCAGCACCGGTGAGACCCACTTCAACACTTCACCATCGGGTAGGTCATAGCCGATGAGCATCGCGAACATGGGCGAAAAGGCCACGACCGGCACAGCCAGGGCCAGCATGATCCAGAACAGCCGCCGGAACTGCCCGACGTGATCACCATGCCCCCCATGCCCAGCGTGATCATGGTCTGCGCGGGCGCGCTCAGCATGGTGATCGTGGTGGTTGTGTGACGCTGCGGCGAGTTGGCCGTGGTGGCGTTCATCGGCGGCGTCGTGACCGACGTGCTCAGGGGAAGAGTGCTCGTTCATGCCGCTACCTTATACCCCTGAGGGGTATACGTCGAGGGGTTGGTGGGTGGAACTGTGGACGATGAGTGGGGCGGGCTGGTGAAGGCGCGCAGCCGCAGGCTGTTGCTGACGACGAA
>NZ_JBVHVX010000066.1:0-1236 GCF_055564615.1 Agromyces sp. NPDC029043
CTCTTTCGGATAGGGCTTGGGCACGATGGTCATCCTTCCAGGCCAACCCTCCCGGGCAAGCCAGATCAGATGTCACCTATCGGTGCAGCAGTCCCAATTGACCAGGGGAGCCGGGTCGTCGAAGAGTATGTCCTTGAAGATGTACAAGCCGCCGATCGCGCTTAGCATGATGATCGCGATCTCCGCCTTGTACCACCGTCCGGCGTCGACGTACGCGGATATGAAGTCGTCTCGATTGGCGGTGACTCGAATCGCGCGACGGCGTAGCACGTGGCCTTCGGCCTTTCCGGAGGGGCATGCGGCTGCGAGGCTTCCGTGGGCCCGCCCGATCCATGGTACGAACTGTCGCCCCGACGAGGAACGGAATGCGCCTCTGGACAGGGGGACGACTAGCTCAGCAACAGCCAGATGAACCGCGTGAAGATAACGGCGAATCCGAGAATGGCGGTGGCGAGGAGCCATCGTCGAGCACGACGGTCGCGCGTGACGTTATCTCGCTGTGGGTCTTCGTGAAGATAGACGTAGGCGGCGACGAGTGCGCAGGCAGACGCGGACACGCCGGCGGTGATGCTGATGATCAGCATCACCGTGCTTGTTGTGTCGGGGTGAGGCATAAGCATGCGCATGGGCTCAGTGAGGCAAAGGATGTGTTGGATCAACCGCAACACTACTAGTGACTGTAATGCTAGCAATGCAGCTAGAATGACTTCATGGGTGTGGTGATCACAGTTCGTGACGTTCCAAACGCAGTGCGAGATGAGCTTGCGGGGCGGGCCGCGCGGGCGGGCAAGTCGTTGCAGGAGTACTTGCGAGGGATGCTGATTGAGTCAACATCACGCCCGCCGGTCGACGATGTCATCGCGCGGGCGCGGGCGCGTGTCGGCGCAACCGGCGTTCGGGTTGATGCCGCCGCGATTCTCGATGCGCGCGACGCTGAGCGACGGTGACCATCGACGTCGTCTGTGACTCCTCGGTGATCGTGGCGCTACTGCTCGACGATGGTCCGGACGGTCGCTGGGCGGTTGGGCAACTGTCGGGCGCTCGCTTGCTTGCACCGCAGTTGCTGATGTATGAAGCAGGGAACATCATTCGCAGACAAGAACTGGCGGGCGTTGTCAGTGTCGTGAGGGGGACCCATTCTATGGTCCAGTCGCTATGCGGCTTGGGGTTGGTGGGTCGTGGTCCACTGTAGGGCGAACTCGGCGGGGGTGAGTCCGTGGTGGGCCGAATGGGGTC
>NZ_JBVHVX010000067.1:0-1224 GCF_055564615.1 Agromyces sp. NPDC029043
GGGACTGGTGCACGATCAGGTGACAGTGTCGGTGTCATGCCGCTGAGGCGGCTGTGTTGATGATGGTCTCGTATTCGATGGGCGTCAACCGGCCGAGGCGGGCTTGACGGCGTCGGCGGTGGTAGGTCCGCTCGATCCAGGTGACGATCGCGATCCGCAGCTGCTCGCGGGTGGCCCAGCGTTGCCGGTCCAGAACGTTCTTCTGGAGGAGAGCGAAGAACGATTCCATCGCGGCATTGTCGCCGGCGGCACCGACTCTGCCCATGGACCCCACGAGACCGTGGCGGTTGAGAGCGGACACGAACTTCCGTGACCGGAATTGAGATCCCCTGTCCGAGTGAACAATACAACCCGCAACATCGTCTTCTCGACGGGCGACCGCGTTGTTGAGCGCGGCCACCGCGATCCGTGATTGCATGCGGGAGTCGATGCTGTAGCCGACGATCCGCCCCGAGCAGGCGTCCTTGATCGCGCACAGGTAGAGCTTGCCCTCGTCGGTCCAGTGCTCAGTGATATCCGTCAACCACAACTCGTTCGGAAGCTCGGCGGTGAAGTCACGTTCGACCAGGTCGTCGTGCACCGGCGGCCCCGGCTTCTTACCGTTCCGTCCACGTTTCTTGCCGAAGCTCGACCACCAGCCGTTAGCGCAGCAGATCCGCCACGCCGTGCGCGCACTCATCGCCTGACCTGCGGCTTCGGCTTCGTCGGCGAGGAAGCGGTACCCGAACTCCGGATCATCGCGGTGCGCGTCGAACAGGGCGTTCGCTCGCTGCGCTTCGACCCGATCAGCGGTGGTGACCGCCTCTTTGAGCCACCGATAGTACGGCTGACGGGAGAGCTTCAAGACCCGACACGACACCGCCACGGGAATCCCGTCGGCGGCGAGCTCCTTCACGAGCGGGTAGAGCCTTTTCCCGGCAGGTTCGCCTGTGACAGGTACGCAGCCGCCCGGCGCAGGACCTCATTCTCCTGCTCCAACAACCGGATTCGCTTGTTCGCTTCCCGCAACTCTGCGGACTGCCCGCTCGTCATGCCGGACTTGGTGCCGTCGTCGATGTCGGCGCGTCGCATCCACTTCTGCAAGGTCATCGGGTGCACCCCGAAGTCCTTCGCGATCTGCTCGATCGTCACACCGCTCTCACGATCCCGGGCAACCCGGACCACGTCATCGCGGAACTCTTTCGGATAGGGCTTGGGCACGATGGTCATCCTTCCAGGCCAACC
>NZ_JBVHVX010000068.1:0-1118 GCF_055564615.1 Agromyces sp. NPDC029043
ATCCCCAGACTCACCGCCCACACCCCGCGACCTTGCTCACCCACATCTTGTGCCCGCGAGAACCCGTTCTACGCACCGTCAATTCGGAAGAGCCACTAATCGGAGCCGCGAGAGGCGCAGACGAACCGTCTGATCTTCTGCTTTCCCTCTGTCGAAACCTGCGCCTCAATGAACTGATCAACAAGCTCGGGCCTCGATTCACTACGACGCGCCGCGATGACCTCGTCCCATGTTTCGAAGTCGGCGGGATCAGAGAACGTGATGACTCCGACGCCGTGATCGTCGGCCGCTGCGGCCACGGCCTCTAGCTTTGCCGCATGTGCCCGCGCGAGCTCATCGAGGACCTCGACTACGACGTACGCGTGCGTTGACGAGCGTCTATGCGCGAGTGCTTCGTAAACCGCTACGACATTCAACTGCCGCATCGGTTTCACCTCAAAGGTGATGACTTCCAATTCGTTGGTGGGGACGTACGTGAAGGACTTGATACCCACCGCCACTAGATCCGGCCGCGTCCACGTCCCACCTGTTCGCCTCCTACCGCCAAACGCTGTCTGTTCGATGGCCAGCGCCCGAAAGTTCCGTTCGTCGGCCCACTCGCCCCCAAGGGTTTGGAGTATCGGTGCATACAGGTCAAGCTCGGGCACCGGCATCCGGACGGAACCCGCGTGCGAGGCATTGTCGGGTCCGTCGGCGATGCGTCGTATCGCCCCGCCTCTTCCCCGTGCTCGAGTGATCAGCGTCTTCTCGAGTAGTCCGTCTTTCGCCCGGACGTATCGCGTCTTGTTCCAGCCCAGATTCTGCCTGGCCGACGCATTGCCGATCGCAGTTCCGTCAACCGGCAAATACGTGTACAAGGAGTATTCTGGGGTTCCCCCGAAAAAGTGGACACGGTTAGCTTGATTGCTGACTTGTCAGTGACGTGATCTCGTAATCAATAGGCGAGATCATCCCCAGCGAACTGTGCCTCCTGTCATGATTGTAGAATCTGATGTAATTATCAAGTCCCGCAGTAAGATTCGCGTACGTGGTGAACGCGTGCCGCTTGTAGTATTCGTGCTTGACAGTTGACCACAGCGATTCGGCGCCGGCGTTGTCCCAGCAGATCCCTGTCGCGC
>NZ_JBVHVX010000070.1:0-1040 GCF_055564615.1 Agromyces sp. NPDC029043
CCGCGGTTGGCCAGATTCGCACACACCCCGGCCCAGAACTTGGCGCCTTCTTCGGCCTGTATCCAGATTCCCAGCACATGCTTGACGCCGGCCATATCGACGCCAATAGCAATGTGGGCGTGCTTGTTTCGGACATGGGCGCCGTCTTTGACCTTCACCACCAGGGCATCAAGGTAGATGACGGGATACAACGGCTCCAGCGGCCGGTTCTGCCATTCATCGACCGCGTCGAGGACCTCGTCGCAGATCTTCGAGATCGTCTCGTGCGAGAGATCGGTGCCGATCGTGGAGGCCAAATGGTGTTGGATGTCGCGCAACGTCATGCCGCCGGCGTAGAGCGAGATGATGATGTCGTCGAGGCCGCCGAGGCGGCGCGAGCCCTTCGGGACCAGCCGCGGGGTGAACGTGCCGTCACGGTCACGAGGAATGTTCGGCTCGACCGGCCCGGCCTGCGAGGCCACCGTTTTCGGGCTCGACCCGTTACGGGCGTTGGGCAACTCCCGCCCGGCCGGATCGCCCTTGGCATAGCCGAGGTGATCGGTCAGCTCGGCCTTCAGACCGCGTTCGAGGGCCAGTTTGATCAGACCTGGGATCAACCCGCCTTCGCCGGTGATCTGGATCTGGCCGGTATCGATCTGGGCGAGCAGCTCATCGACCATGCCCGAGGCCTGTAATGCCTCGGCGACTTCCGCGGTCGAGCGCGGCTCGGCCAGTTCAGGCAACTGCTCGTCGTCGTGGCCCTGCTGCTTGTCGTCTAACGCCATGCTCATAGATCTTCCTCTCACTGATGAGCACTGGACTTACACAGACCATCTGACACCCCCCGGTTGACCAAACGCCGGTCACCGACCACGACCGGCAAAATCGAACGATTCCATCGCACATTGCGCCGGGAGCTTCTCGACGAGACTGGCGCCTTCGACACCATCGAGACCGCGCAAACGGCTATCGACGAATGGGTCCACGCCTACAACACCTGCAGACCGCATCAGTCGCTGAACATGGCCACCCCTGCCAGCGTGTTCCGCAGTCGCAGCACC
>NZ_JBVHVX010000071.1:0-1009 GCF_055564615.1 Agromyces sp. NPDC029043
CGGCTTCCGCAACCTCAACCACTACATCTTGCGGTCACTCATCCACTCCGGCCAACTCGCAGAACGACTGCATGCACTCTGAATCCGGAAGAGCCCCTTTGGTCGATTTGACACCTGAAATACGGTCTCTTTGGTTCGCTCTCCATGACAATTCTGGGATACTTATTCCGAGACTTCGCTCAAAAGGAGAGAAAGCCTGGAACGTTTCGGCGACTGAGAATTGTGGATAAGTCTGTCGCACTCGCACTTTAAGGATGTCCCTAGGGCGATGTCCTAAGACTTTCCCCGTGTCCGGATCTAGGACTGGTCGTCCGTCCTCTGAAGATTCGACCGCGAATACGGTTCCAAGTTTGACGCCATCCTCTTCGCCCTTGTTGATCAGGACCGTGTACTCGTCTTCCACCCCGGCTACCTTGCCAACGATCGGTTTCTTCATTGTCATCCTCGTGTCACCCTTCGCCCTGGCCTGGTGCTCTAGTCGGATCGGTGTCAGCGACACCGGAGTCCTCGGTTTTAGTTCGTGGTTTGTCGCCAAGGCGAACCGTTGGTCGTTGGGCGCCAATGGCTTCGCTATTGGCCTCGAACCTCTCCTTAGCGGCTGCAATCACGGAGTTATCTACTGCCAATGCATCCAGTTCGTGGAGGGTTTGGTATGACGCCACATAAGCTGAATGCAGTGCCATTTCGGCGGCGCGCAATTCTCCGACTTGTTCCATCGATCCAAGTTCGTAGGCGCCGTCTACGGCTGCGCGGATAGGTTCGTGAGCCCGTTCAAGTGCGTATTGAGAACCGAGTGTTGTGTAGGCCGCTAACCGTACTTTCTCTTGGACTTTTTTATCGCCCTCTTTTCGGTAATAGGCATCCGCGGCAAAGGTTCCGAACGCAAGTGTGAATACGGGTACTCCGACGTTGGTGGCTCTTCGAAGTTGAGCGGGCAATGCCTGGTCAGGGCCGCGGCGTGTCGTTGAGGTGAGACGCCCCTGGTCTCCGGAAATCTGGATGTTGCGAA